>JAHFTN010000112.1 GCA_023269365.1 Chlamydiota bacterium
CGGGGAGCAAGCAGGAGACAATTTCATAGCATTGTTCGACATCGGGAATATTGTTGTTTTGTAAATATACCTCAAATTTCTTTAGTGCAGCATCGGTGTCTTGGGTATTTAATTTTTCCTTTTCCAAGTAAACGGGATGGCCACGCCCCCAATCCCTTCTGAGTTGAGCTTCTAGCTGATCCTTATTTTTGTAGAGCGCATACGCTTTTTCCACTAAGTTCTCCTTTGCAAGAGGGAGTGGATAAGTCTCAGAGAAGGGTGTCTTTTTAGAAAAAAGAGAAACCAACCAATTTATGGCAGCAGAAAATGCACTGGCAATACGCCCCAAAAGGGAACGGTTTTCGGGGCCGGGAGAATTTGAAATTCTAGGCTCCCCACCTTGAAAAGACCTTTGTGCGCCTGTTGGAGTAATATTCATTGCATGAACCCTTATAGTAATATAGGCTCGATTATACCATATTAAAACTGTTTTTTTAATTAACTATTTTAATAAAGGGGCAAATATTAATTTAACTCGTTGCGTTTAAGCTTGTTATAAAAATTTAGTCTTTCAAGCTTTCCTATCCCTCTAAATACCTGTTTACACAAAAGGCTCTACGGGTACAATTTGGGTTGTATTTCTGCAAAAACCCTTAAACTCGACTTTGCACATTTTCGGCCCGAATGCCTTGTCTATTTGTCCTCGGACGTTCGATCTACGGTCGAACTGAAAGATTATTTAAAACAGGAAGGGGTTAAAAACCCCTCCCTGTTTTAAATAACTCCCCCGAGAACAAATATACGTCGGCCTTCAGGCCGAAAATGTACAAAGTCGAGTGAAAAATAAATTGATAAAACCCTATGCCTCAACAGCCTAGACGCAAAGAGAAAGATCCCAAGCCCTCCCCCTCCTCCAAAAGGGTTATTTTCATAGAGCCCTCACTCCTTGCAGCCGATGCGGGGCGCCTTGCGGAGGAGGCCAAAAGAGCTGAGCAGGCAGGAGCAGACGCCCTGCACCTCGACATCATGGATGGCCACTTTGTGCCTAACTTCTCCTTTGGGCCCAGGGTTGTGGCGGCGATTAACAAGGCAACGCCCTTGTTTTTGGATGTGCACCTGATGGTGTATAACCCTTATGACTATGTCGAGCGGTTTATCGAAGCGGGGGCGGATCGGATCACGTTTCATCTGGAAGCAACAGAAGATGTCGCAGATACGCTTGCCTATATCCGACGCTGCGGAGTAGAGGCGGGGCTTGCCTTTTGTCCTGCTACAACAGAGTCTTTAATTCCTAAGTATCTGGATAAGTGCGACTTAATCCTTCTTATGACAGTGAATCCGGGGTTTGGAGGGCAAGCTTTTATGCCGGAGGTCCTCGAGAAGGTGCGCTTTACGCGCGATTTATGCACTAAGATGGATATTCGCAAGGGGGGGAAGGTCCCTCAGCCCGGCGCAAAAGAGGAGACAGCTGCCTTGCCCCCCTTTCTCATCCAGGTCGATGGGGGAGTGACGCAGGAGACGGCTAAGGAGTGTATCGAGGCGGGGGCCAATGTGCTTGTCTCTGGAACCTCTCTTTTCAAAGCGCCCGACTTGGCACAAGCGATCCAGGGGATGCGCTCGGGGGGGCTTTCATGAAAAAAATTGTGGTCATTGGGGGAGGAACGGGGAACTTTGCAGTGTTGCACGGTTTAAAACATCACAATGATGTCGACCTCAGCGCGATTGTATCGATGGCAGATGATGGGGGAAGTACGGGGATTTTGCGCGATGAACTCGGAGTATTGCCCCCCGGAGATGTCAGGCAGTGTTTGGTTGCTCTATCGAATTCTTCTGACATGATGCGCTCTTTGATGAATTACCGTTTTGAAAATGGGGGGCTTGTCGGGCATAGCTTTGGCAACCTCTTGCTCTCCGCTTTAGAAAAAGTGACGGGGAGTTTTGAGAGGGCAGTTGAAGAGACGGGAAAAATCTTATCGATTCAGGGGAAAGTGATTCCCGTGACGACCCACCAGGTGCGCCTAAAAATGTTGCTCAACAACCGCACGTTGCTAGAAGGGGAGCGGGAGGTCTACTTATCGCAAGAGATCGACCAGGGGTATGCGAGCGTCTATCTCGAGCCCTTTTCCAAGGCAAATCCCTATGCGATCACAGAAATTATGGAAGCGGATTTGCTCGTCATGGGCCCCGGAGGATTGCACACCTCCTTGATCCCCAACCTCCTCGTAGAAGGGATTAGCGAGGCTCTGCGCGAGTCGCCTGCAAAAAAGGTGTTTGTAGCAAACCTGATGAATCGCAAAGGGCAGACGACAGGATTTAAGGTAAGTCACTATCTGAATGAGATCAACCGCTTTATTGGCAGAGACATATTTGACCACATCCTCGTCAACTCTCAAATGCCAACAGAAGAGTTGATCGCAGTTTACTCCGAAGAAGGGGAGCTTGTGAAAAACGACATTTATGAAGCGCGCGTTGTGTCAGCGCCTTTGTTAGGAGATCCTAGACAGGCGTTCAAAAGAGATCTTATGAAGAGGAGTTTAATTCGTCACGATTCAAAACGCCTAGCAGAGGAGTTAATGAATATTGTTAATCATCTTTGATCTCGACGATACTCTTGTAGACACCTCGGGCTGCCTTATCTACCCTAAGCTCGAAGAGGCGCTTGTAAAAATGGCGCAAGCGGGGCTCGTTCTAGGCGATTTTAAAGAAGCTCTAGCACAACTAAGACGCCTTAATGATGTGGCGCCGAGTGCTAAAGAGGCTTTGGCTGAGTTTGTAGAGATTTTAGGAGCAGATCCCCAGTTTTTAACGATAGCGATGCAAGAGATGTATTCAGAAGAGCCCTTTCTGTTCGCTCTAACCCCTCTTGAAGGGGCGGTAGAGCTATTAGAGCACCTAAGAGCGCACCACACCCTAGCTCTTGTGACAAGGGGAACGCCCAGGGTTCAAATGCAGAAATTGGAAAAAGCTGGTATAGATTCCCCCCTTTTCAGTAAAATTCTTATTACGCAAGAGTTAAATAAAAAAAAGCTTTACAAGGAACTCATCGACGAGCTCGTTGTTTCTCCTGATCATGTTTTTGTTTGTGGAGACCGAGTGGGGCCTGATTTGACCCCCGCCAAAGAGTTGGGATGTCGGACGGTGCATATGAAATGGGGTAGGGGAAGGCATGTGATACTGCCCCATCCAGATATCGATTATTCGATCTCTGCTTTAGCAGATCTTAAAGAGATCATTGCGATGTGTTCTTCATTTTAATTTAAGGAATTTATGGCAACAAGTAATCAGTTAGCTCCAGGAATGACCATCTCTTTGGACGGCAAAGTGTACCGTGTGGAGTCGTGTGTGAAAGTCACCGTAGCTAAAGGGGTTCCTTTTGTTAAGGCGAAGTTAAAGGGGTTGTTGTCCGATGAGGTCGTGGAGAAAAGTTTTAAACTCAACCAACCGATCCAAGATGTTTCCTTAGAGGAGAGAAAGTTAGAATATTTGTATCTAGAAGGG
Organism: Chlamydiota bacterium; assembly: GCA_023269365.1. Classification (GTDB taxonomy): domain Bacteria; phylum Chlamydiota; class Chlamydiia; order Chlamydiales; family Rhabdochlamydiaceae; genus CAJCIW01. The sequence continues at coordinate 3,478 of JAHFTN010000112.1, forward strand.
AAAGACTACCTCTTTTTAGATGTGGGCAATTTGGAACAAGTTCTTGTTCCCTCTAAGATCATCGCAGAAAAAATCCAGTATTTGAAAGAGGGGATCGAGCTTAAGGCGATGTTCTATGGGACGACGATATTTGCTGTCGAGCTTCCCCAATTTCTAGAGTTGATGGTGGCAAAAACAGAAGAGGGGCATTCTGCATCTCATGTGGCAAATGCAACCAAGTGGGGCGTGCTTGAAACGGGAGCGAGGATTGAAGTGCCCATGTTCATAGAATCGGGCGATGTGATCAAAGTAGACACCCAAACAAGTGAATATATCCAAAGGGTATAAAAAAGGAGGCTATTGTGGACCTTAAACAAATTAAGGAAATCATCACCCTGATGGAGCGCGCGGGGATAAAGAAGTTCTCGATTAAGCAGAAAAGTGGGGAGGAGCTGCATCTCGAGAGGCATGAAGAACACCCTCCCCATCATCATGGGGTGCATCCTCCTGTTGCTGTATTTCATCCCCCTGCGCATCACACGTCTCATCCTGTGAGAGAAGAACCGGTAGCCGGAGAAGACAAACCGGGACAGTTCATCACAGCGCCCCTTGTCGGCACTTTTTATACGGCGACCTCGCCCGACGAGCCTCCTCTTGTCAAGGTGGGAGATCGCGTCAACGAGAACACGGTGATGTGCATTATCGAAGCGATGAAGGTGATGAATGAAGTGAAGGCGGGCAAAAGTGGGACAGTGGCAGAAGTGCTAGTGGATAACGCTCATCCCGTCGAATTTGGCACTAAATTATTTCGCATCGTATAGGCCTTATCTATGAAAAAAGTCTTAATTGCCAACCGGGGCGAGATTGCTGTACGGATCATCCGCGCCTGTCACGATATGGGATTGCAGACAGTCGCTCTCTATTCCCAAGCCGATGCAGAGAGTTTGCATGTGTTGCATGCAGATGAAGCGATTTGCATTGGAGAGGCCCCCTCGCAAAGGTCGTATCTCAAAATTTCTAATATCTTATCCGCTTGTGAAATTACAGGTGCCGATGCGCTACACCCCGGGTATGGTTTCCTAAGTGAAAACGCCAACTTTGCTTCTATCT
>JAHFTN010000018.1 GCA_023269365.1 Chlamydiota bacterium
CCACCACCTGTGATAACAGGATATTTTCCTGTAACGGTAATTAACGGGACAAATACGACTCCTGATAGTCAAATTTATCTTTTTATTACGACGACAGAATCTCCTTATTTAGGGGTGATGCAGTTTTCTCTTTCAGGTTCTCGGTATTTAGGAGAACCCGTTACGGCTACTTCTACGTATGGGACCTATACTTCAGCGACGGCGTATTCTTATCCTCTATCGAGCTTTGAGGTTGCTTCTCCTACAGGACGCACTTTCTATCTCCCCAATGAAGTCACAATGCTATCGTCAAGGATGTATTTTAGCGTGGGAGAACCCCTTAATCTGTTCATTCCTCCTAATGGAGATGTTCCGACTCCTACTATTTCAACCCCTTCGGACTTTGCCTATTATCAGTTATGGGATAAAATAGAATTCGACTCTCAATCTGTTCCTTTTGGAACAGGAGGGGGGGATGCCTACGCACTTGATATGAATGTGACTCTGGTGGATTTTTATGGGCTTCCACTTTCTTTTTTTATAGATTACAACAATCAGGTTGCTCCAACGGGAGCTACAACGAATTATACGGGAATTGATCCTGCGTATTCTAGACAAGATGTGTTGACTACCTACGCTGGGCATCAAGCGGCTTTGCCAGGAGGGGGATCAGGGACATGGTCAACGTTGCCCCTTATTTATACGGCTCCCAATGGAACCACTTCCTATTTGCGCTTGTATGCTACAAATTATGCGGCGGGAGCTTCTTCCGCCACGAATCCTCTAGTGACTATTTTCCCTGCGAACTATCTTTCCAACAATCCTTACTCAACATGTCAATGGTTGAATAGTGTGTGGGGTCCTGCAAGCTCTGCTTTCTATCAAAATAATAGTCTTTATATAGATATGACTGTGGTGGGGCCTTCTGCAGGTTTTGCGAAGTCTGAAGGGATAGGAAGCGCTCCCTATAGTTTGATTTTTACCCTTAGTCATGACTCAGACTTAGGGCCGGATACAACAATCACATTTCCTTTCCCCACAACTGTAGCTCCTTTTTATACTGGAGATCTCAATTCGTGGCAGCCAGCGATCACCTACCAGGTACCGGGAGCGAGTGCTACAGAGGCAGCGGGAGCTATTTTAGAAGTGATGGGAGGGGCTTTTGCTGTAGGGTTCTTCCCTACGGCTTCAACTAAAAATAAAAAGTTAAGTCAAGATTCAGTACAGGCCGCTTCTGGGGCTTATTTTACAAATAATCCCCTTCTATGTGAAGGTCCTTGGTTTGACCTCTATTCTAAGGCTCTTCTCTCATTAAAAGATACTGCTTATCAGAAATATTATACTTTCCCTTATGCAGATTTTACAGATACAAACGGGTCTATTACGGTTGTGGATAGTCCTGCTGCGCTGCCGGTGGTGTATATCACGATTGCGAGTTTGACAGGGGGGATAACGGGAACGGCTCCTATTTTTGCTGACTCGAATCTTTATTCGGTTTCCATAGCACCGCATAATTTTCATTTGCTAGACGCAACATTTGGTACAAGTCCTACGGCGAGTGATAATCCAGCTCTTGATCCTTTGGGAAGTTTATTCATCGGTGTAACGGGAGGTAGCATGTATTTGGGAGTGAAGTACCTCTCGGGGCCGAATCAGACCGGGGAGTATTGGACAACGCATATCGCTCCAAGTATTCCTCTATTTGACCCAGAGTTGCCGCAAGGAGGGGCAATGTCTCTTACAGGAGGGCCACTACTGATCATCACGATAGGAGCCCCTTAAAAGCAATAGCCCAAGTTCAGCTCGGCGCCCCAGAAGAGATAGGTGTTGCGGGGTAAATCGAGAGCTTCTCCTGCGGAAGTTTTAGCTGTGGTATGCCCATCTTGCCAGTATTGGAAGGTGGGTTTAAAGGCTAAGAACCAAGAAGAGAAGGCGTTAGAAGAGAAGATGAGCGGCATTTCTATCAGAGTGTTTGCAAAGGTGCAGGTGGTCTTCCAGCGGGTGCCTTGGAGAGGGACAATGGTGACGGTAGGGAAAATTTGCGGCATCCATGTGGCATGTAGCCCCCAGGAAAACCAAGAAGTGACTTGGTAGTTTGTAAAGATCCCTAGGGGAACATAGAATTCGTTGTAATTAAATCTCATCGAGTCTGCGTCGGGTTGTGTCAGGTGGTGACCTAAGTAGCGGTAGCCGAAACCAGAAAAGAAGGTTGTCACCCATTTGTTGTCGCAAGCGGCCATTGTGTATCCTACCCTTTCTTCTGCTGTCACATCTACTAGAAAGCGGGTGCTAGAGCCGGCGGTGGTTTCCCCCTGTCTCCAGGTGGCTTTTACGGCGCCGTAAAAGTGGTTGAGGGGGCGGTAGGCGTAAGACGCTTGCATCCCGCCTAGATTGCCGTGGAAAGAGTCGGTGTCATGTATCTTGAGATGTACGTAGGCATAGTTTCCCCCTAACCAGAAGCAAGAACTATCGAGCTCAGAGGGAGTACTTGACTTTGTGGATTCTTGTTTAGAAACTAAAGCGGGATCAGAGAGGGAGGGTGGAGGAGATTTTTTCACCCTCTTTTCGTCGTCAATAAGAGAGAGAAAACCCTTTTCCTTTTCACTGAGGACTAAGGAGAATTCGTTTTCTATATGGGTATTGTCTAAATCGCTAAGTGTTTCGAGCACAAACTCCTCTGTGACAAATTCTTCAGAAAGAGTGGCGACCTCTGTTCCCGCATGATTGAGAGGTGGATAGAGAACTGCAAGAGCGCATACAATGGCTAAAGGGGACAAAATTTGATGTAACATAAATAATGTTTCCGTGGTTTTATTTTAACACATACAGTAAACATTATTTTTTTATAAATAAAAAAATAATCTACCAGGCAGAAACAGGGGGCATGGAGCATAAAATCGCCTCTACATTGCCTCCTGAAAGCAGGCCGAATTTAGTTCCTCGGTCGTAGAGAAGATTGAACTCGGCGTAGTGCCCTCTTGATTTGAGCTGAAGAAATTTGTCTTCTTGGGTAAAGGGGATGTGGATTCGTTTTTTGTAGAGAGGCAAGATGGCATCGAGAAAGGTGTTGCCCACCTGCGTCCAAAGAGCGTAGTCCTTTTCAAAATCGCCGCTGTTGTAGTGATCAAAAAAGATCCCCCCATCTCCTCGTTCTTTAGAGCGGTGGGGGAGATAGAAATACTCTTTTGCCTGTAAAGAGAAGAGGGGATAGAGCTCTTTGCCAAAGGGATCTAGGGTTTGTTTGGCTACGTGATGAAAATGAGCTTGGTCCTCATCGAAATGAAATCCCATTGGAGTAAGATCGTAGCCACCGGCGAGCCAGCTCTTGTTAGCCGTTTCGATATAGCGGAGATTAAAATGCACAGTAGGCGCAAACGGGTTATGCATGTGAGTGATGAGGCTGACGCCTGTGGCGAAGAAGGGTCCTGTGCCATCTTGCATGGGGAAGTTGTCTCCGGAGACGCCCGACCAGTTCACCGCCGCCTTTTCGAATACGTCCCCTCGTAAAACGCTCATTTTGCCTCCTCCTCTGCCCTTTTCATAGTCCCAGGATTTGATTTCGAAGCGTTTTGAAGGTTCAAAAGCTTCAAAAGCTTTAATTAACGTCATTCTCAATTCTTTGAGATAGGAGATGAGGAGCTCTTTTCTTTTAATCTTTTGATCCATTAGAATCTCTTTTTACTTTCGGGGGGCCTATGCAAAGAAAACGGGTTGCTATTCTAGGAGCGGGGATCTCTGGGCTTGCAACAGCCTGGTATTTACGTCAAAGCCATCTCCCCGTCGATATTGTCCTCTTAGAAAAAAGTTCTCGCTGTGGAGGATGGCTACACACCGATTATACGACAGGGTTTCATTTTGAGAAAGGGCCGAGGACATTTAAGGTGGATAAATGTCCGTCTACGATGTGCCTGATTGCAGAGCTTGGGCTTCAGCAAGAGGTGATTTGGTCAGAGGCAAAGCCCCACCACAGGTACTTGTGGCACAATGAGGAGCTCCGCTGCTTTCCTACAAATCCCCTCTCTTTTTTCTTATCTCCACTGACGAAAGGGTTTATTCGCGCTCTCTTGACTGAGTGGAAACAGCCCGTGAAAAATATGGATGAGACGGTGTGGGAATTTGTGTTGAGGCGTTTTAACTACGACGTAGCGCGGTTGTTTTTCGATCCGATGGTGGTAGGCATTTTTGGGGGAGATATTCGCAAGATCTCTGTGAGGGCGTGCTTTCCCCTTCTCAAGCGCTGGGAAGAGGAATATGGCTCTGTGACAAAAGGGTTTTTTGCCCATCAGCGACAGAAGAGAAAAGGGGCGAAGACCTCGAGCGATATCCCCGGGATGCCCCTTTCAGCCATATTTTCCTTTAAAGGAGGGATGGAGCAGCTCTCCCAAACCTTGTTAAATAGGGTCGATGTCCAGCTGCACTGCCAACAAGAGGTCAAAGCGCTTCAGAGGGAAGCTTCTCACTTTGTGATTCACACGGAAAAAGAAGATTTAAGTGTCGATGCGGTGTTTTGCGCGCTTCCTATAAGAGAAACGGGAGGGTTGTTACAGCCGCATCTACCCGACCTTGCCAAAGAGCTTTTCAAAGTGCCCTCTCAAAGTCTTGCCATTGTCAATGTAGGCTATGATGAAAGAGTGCTTCCTTTTGAGGGTTTTGGGTACCTGACCTCCACGTATTCCAATGAAGATATTTTGGGAGTCGTCTTTGACTCTTCCGTTTTTCCCGAGCACAACCGGATGGGAAAAGAGACGCGCCTTACGATTAAAATAGAAGATTTGGGACAAAATGAGGACCGCTGTATCGACGCCGCTCTTAAGGGGATCCGTCGCCATCTGGGGATCTCACGCACCCCCAACGCGGTAAATTTCAAAAGGGCGCCTCTTGCCATTCCCCAATACGGGGTAGGGCATTTAGATAAGATGAAAGAGCTCTCCTTTCAGCTAGAACAAAAATTCCCTCAGTGCTACCTCGTTGGCAACTACCTCCAAGGAGTGAGCGTAGATAGCTGCATCGCAAGGGCCAAAGAGACCGTGCAGCGGTTTCTTCTCAGAGAAGCTGCTCGCAAAACTCCAGTAGCCTAGAAAAATTGCCTTCTTGCAAGAGGGCGATTTTTCTAGACTACTGGAGTTTAATTGAAATTTGAAGGTCTTTATGCTCAAAAGCAGACGCCATCCGGTCGATTTCTCCTTTTTTTATCTTAAGTTTTTCAGCTTCTTTACGCCATAGGCGTGTAGCAGAGCCGACTTCTTTTGCAATTTTTTTTGCCTGTAGATTGTCGAGATCAAAATAGTGAGCTACCCCGAATGCCACATCAAGAGAAGCACTCGAGTCTGTTAAATCAATTGCGGTGGATAAAATTCTTGGTTTAATATCTGTTGGGGTGGGATTTAAGTCGTATGCAGGGGTCAGCTCCCAACCAGAAAGCCCCAAATACAGAAATGCATGGTTGCGCAAGTGATCATCAACATTGGAAATCAATATGTTGAAGACAATGCGGCGCCAGAGAGCTTCAAGATCCTTTTTAGGAGAGGCACTCATTTGCCGGATGGCATCGGCAATTTCCAGATAGCTATGCGGTTCATTATCCTTTGCTTCTAAGGCGCTCATAGCAGAGAGGAAAGGGATGCGCTTATTGGGTTTTCTATCAAATCTTTGAGATAGAAGAATGCGTTGGCGCCCTACGGATTCAAGACGCCATTTTGGTATTGCAATTCCAGCTTTATTTGCAAGTGTGAGAGCAACAGCTTCCCAGCCAATGACATCTATATCATCATCTTTTCGTGGGAATTTGGCAATGGTTAGATGTCCATTTTTGTCTTTTACAGAAGCTTTTGGTCTTGCTCCTCCGAGAGAAGATCCAGGAGCGAGTAATAACCGCAGGTCTTCTTCGGTATCTGATTCTTGCAAGACGTGACTTGCGGCAGTCAGTAATTTGCCGACTGCAACTAAGGGAGGGATATGATTTTTACCATAGAGGGTTAAGAAGGGTCCATGCTCTTCTTTCTTAAAGCGTAGAGCTCCTTGCCTTCCTTCATCATCTACCATTAATAAAAAATCTAATTCTCTTAGAGCGCGGGCTGTCCTGTGTTCTCGTTCAGCTGCTCTTCTTTCTGAGCGGCGCATAAGTAAGCGGCCCCAACGATCAGGTGCGGAATCATCAATGGCTCCGAAAAGAGGTTTGTCAGATGAAGTATGAAAAGCTCCAGGCACTAATTTGAGAGCTGGATCCAAAGAAAATCGTTGTGGATGACTCAACCAGTTATGATCATATTCAAAAGAGAGGCTCTCTTTTCCGTGGCGATAATGTCCCCAAAGTTGACCCACTTTTATCGGAATGCCTTCGAGGTCTAGATAAATTAAAATAGCCTGTTTCATTTATCCCTTTGCTCGAGGAATTCGAATCCTCTTTGGTAAACTCTCTGCTTCCAATCCCAACCCCAGTTCATCAGATTTTGGATCTGCTAATTCAGCTAGTTGTTGAACCATTCCTAAAACAAATAGGATTTTAGCGTAGGCTCCCAAGGAAACGCCCCCATCGCCTTTTTCGATTTTGCTTAAAGTAGCGCGGCTAATCGAGGCCCTATCTGCAGTCAGTTGCATGGGGATTCGGCGTCGTTTTCTAGCCTCAGAAAGAGCCTGACCTAGCCTTTTTAAGGCCCTTTTGACGGGGAGGGGTGTATTTTTAGTGTCCATGATATTAGTCCTTATATGGCTTATAGTATAAGATTGTAGACATTAAGTCAATGGATCATTTCCTCTATGCAGGACCCTGTCCATCCCCAAGTGGTGAAGCTCTGTACACGACAAAATTTCTCGTTCAAGAAAATCGAGAAGAAAATAACAATAGGATGGACAGGATAAAAAACAAAAAATACATTTCCCTATCTTGTCTATCCTAATATCTTGTTATTTTTCTCTTGCTTTTTCCTCTAAAAAAAATTGTCCAGCACAGAGGTAGTAAGGGTCCTTTTACCAGAATCGATTCAGACTTAAAAGGTTGCGTCAATTTGCCGTGTTTAGGTTAAAACGGCTTTCTGATGAGGAGGGTGTGGAGACTGTCTTTGAGGAAATCGTTGAAGATGTACCCCATTTTTTTTAGGTCGACGGCGTGGGGATCTTTAGTGTCTGCTTTGAAAAGGGTTTTTTCAGCGCTGTAGCCGATGAGGAGAAACTCGAGCCCCTTGACGGAGAAGAGTTGGGTCCACGGCAGGGGAAGCGCGGGGGAAATGAATAGCGCATTGCCCGCTTTTGTAGGCATAGGGAAGAAGGGGAGTGGAGCAGCAAGGTCGCTCAAGGGCAATAGGAGCGCTCCTAAGAGGGGAGATAGACAGTTCGTCTCCTGTAAGCAAGTATTGTCTGCGAAGGGGGAAGGGGAGTTGTGCGTGATTAAAAAGGTCTGATCGAACCCAAAGCGGATAGAAGAGGCGTGAAATAACTCGAGGCCAAGTGTTGCGAACTCCAACTTGTGTGTAAACTTTTTAAGGGCCCTGTCTGCAAAAGAGAGGTTGTAGCTTGCCAAGAAGAGCTCTTGCGCTGTTTTTTTGTGGATATGGTCAGGTGCAACTTTTAGCTTTTTTGCCAATGTGGCATGAATCTTCTCTCTGAGCTCAGCAACGCGCGCGCAAGGAAGGACCCCCTCTAGCTCGATGAATAGGTTTTTATCAAAAAAGGTTTTAAGTTCTGGAGAAAGAGCAAATCGCATGGGATCAAGTATAAAGACGCAGACGTTCTAGGGCAAGGGTCATTTTTTCAGGGGTCGTGAAGGTGGACAGGCGGATAAATCCTTCTCCCAGTGATCCAAAGCCGCACCCTGGAATAGAAAGGATGTGGGTGTTTTTTAGTAGGGATTCAAAAAATTCCCACGAGGATTTTTTATCGGGATTCTTTACCCAAATGTAAGGGGAATCGGTCCCTCCATAGCAGGTTAGCCCCAAGGAGATAAGTTGTTTTTTTAACCGAGCTCCTTGAGCCAGATAGGTAGCTACCTGTGCTTTTGTCTCTTGGTGCCCTTCTTTAGAATAGACCGCCTCAGCAGCCCGTTGGATCGGGTAAGCAACGCCGTTGGATTTGATCGACTGGCGCCGCTCCCAAAAGGGGAGTAAAGATTTTTTTTCTCCATGCAGATTTACTTTAAGGGTATGGGGCAGCACCGTATAGCCGCAGCGCAGGCCCGTAAATCCCGCCGACTTGGAAAAGCTGTGAAATTCAATGGCGCACTCCTTAGCACCTTCGATCTCAAAAATGCTTTTTGGGACATCTCTAGAAGTGATAAAAGCCTCATAAGCGGCATCAAAAAGAATAAGAGCTTCCTGCTCGAGGGCATAATCGACCCAGCGCTCGAGGTGTTGCCGCGTCATCGCAACTCCCGTGGGGTTACTAGGGGAGCAGAGGTAGATGAGTCGGCATCTCTTTTTGGGAGGCAGGGGAGTAAATTGGTTTTCTTCAAGACAGGGGAGTTCCACAATAGAGTGGTGCCCTCGCAAAATCGAAGAGTTGAGGTAAGCAGGGTAGGTGGGATTGGGGATGCCGATCTCATTTGCAAGATCAAAGAGATCTAAGATATTGAGCACGTCGCTATTGATCCCATCTGAGATGAAAATGGCTTCCTTGTCGATTCTTAGATGGGCAAAGGTGTGTTTGTGGATGGCATTTCTTAAAAAATCATACCCGTTAGAAGAAGCATACCCTCGGAGCCCTTCTAGTGTTGCCATTTCTAAGGCGGCAGTTCCAATGGCTTTTGCAAGACTCGGCGCTAAGGGGAGCGCTACATCCCCAATCCCTAAATTTATAATTTGAGCCTCGGGGGAGGTGCTCTTTAGCTCTTCGAGTTTTTTCTCGATGAGAGGGAAGATATAGGCTTGGTTTAGAGCTGTAAAGTGGGGATTTAACATTGTCATAGTCAGCTTAGTATCGCAATTTTATGAGCATCTGGCAACTTTTTACTGTGTTTTTTTGAGATTTGTCTTACGATGGGACTTTACGTAAGGAAGTGTGATGAAAATACCGATGAATCCTGTCGAGGAATTGACTGCAAGGGTTCCTTTGATTGAAGACAAACTAAATTATAGTTTTTCTGATAAGCAACTTTTAGTTCTTTCCTTTATCCACCGCTCTTTTTTTAATGAAAATAGAACGCTCATCGCGCAGAACAACGAGAGGTTGGAGTTTTTGGGAGATTCTGTTTTGGGACTTGTCGTTTCAGACCACTTATATACCCACCTGCCACAAGAAGCGGAGGGGCAGCTTTCTCATCTGCGCTCCCATATCGTTGAAGCTAGCAATTGCGCCCATTTTTTAAACCAGCTCGGCATTTCTCAATATATCCTTCTCGGAAAAGGGGAGAGGATGAATGAGGGAAGAGGTCGGGAGACGATTTTGGCAGATCTTTTTGAAGCGCTAATTGGAGCGATCTACTTGGATGGGGGTCTCGGGGCTGTGAAGCAGTTCTTCTTCGATCATTACTCTACAAAGATGGGAGAGTGTTTGAATCGTCCTTTGCGCAATTGGAAAGCAGAACTGCAAGATTATTCTCAGAAGAAACACCAAAGACCTCCCATGTACCGCATCCTCAAAGAGACGGGGCCCGATCACAGTAAGACATTTCTTGTCGTCGTGAGTATTAATGGGATGGATCAGGGGGAAGGAAGGGGTTCTTCTAAAAAAGAGGCAGAGCAAGCAGCCGCAGAAGATGTTCTCAAAAAATTAGGGGAGAGAGAGGGTGGCTAAAGAAAAAGTGCTTTGGGGATGTATCGAATGTGGCCATAAGCAGACGAAGTGGACAGGGAGCTGTTCGACATGCCAAAAATGGAACACTTTTGAGCAAGAAGTAGAGATCATCGATAAGGGCAAGCGGTTTGATTCGATGAAAACAGAGAGCGCAAAGCCGCTTCGCGTTAAAGAAGTCAGCTCAACAGAATTTCGGCGTATCACCACAAAGATGCATGAGGTCGATCGCCTCCTTGGAGGAGGGATTGTCGCGGGCTCTTTGAGCCTTGTAGCAGGAGATCCGGGCATTGGGAAGTCGACTCTTCTTTTACAGATCGCTCAGAACCTAGCAGAGCAGGGCTTGATTGTTCTTTACATCAGCGGAGAAGAGTCTGTAGAGCAGACCTCTCTTCGAGCGCGAAGGCTTGGCGTTCAAGATGATCACCTCTACCTCTTGAGCGACACTCTTTTTTCCAATATCAAGGCGCAAATAGAAAAACTCAAGCCCGACATCCTCATCATTGATTCGATTCAAATCCTCTATAAGGCAGAACTTCCCTCCTCTCCTGGATCGGTCTCTCAGGTGAGGGAACTTGCGATGGAATTTATGCATATCGCCAAGGGGATGGGCATTGCGACATTTCTCATTGGACATGTGACAAAATCAGGAGAGATCGCAGGCCCAAGGGTGTTAGAACATATCGTCGATACGGTGCTCGATTTTGAAGGGGATCGACAACATGGCTACCGCCTATTGCGCTCTGTGAAAAACAGGTTTGGTCCGACAGAAGATATCGTCCTTTTTCAAATGGGAATGCAAGGCCTTACAGAAGTGAGCAATCCCTCCTTGGTTTTTCTCGAAGAGAGGCTTAAAAATCTCCCCGGCTCTGTCATCATCCCTACAGTCGAGGGCTCGCGCGCTCTTCTTATCGAAGTGCAATCTCTTGTTGCGACCACCTCGTTTTCCACTTCCACGCGCAAGTCGGCAGGGCTCGATCAAAACCGCCTCACCCTCCTCTTGGCCGTCCTTGAGAAAAAGATGGGATATCAGTTGCGCAATTGCGATGTCTTTGTCTCTGTCGCAGGGGGCTTAAAAATCATCGAGCCCGCTATTGATTTAGGCATCCTCATGGCCATCGGCTCCTCTTTTTGCAACCGCCCTATCGACTCAGAAACGGTGATTTTAGGAGAAGTGGGTCTTGGGGGTGAGGTGCGCGGCGTGCCTAGGATTGAAACCCGCATCAAAGAAGCGATCCACATGGGATTTAAGCGGTGTGTGTGTCCCAAGCGCAATCTGAAGAGTCTCTCTTCAGAGCTACAGAAAAAAATCCGCCTTGTCGGCGTCGACGTTGTGGAGGAAGCGGTGCGTGAGCTTCTCAACTAAAATTTTATCCGTTGCAGCTAGAGGCTCTTTGCTTGCCAAAGCACAAGTTGAGGAGGTGTTGTTAGAATTACAAATAGTTCACCCCGACGTGCGTTTCCAAATGACTTATGTAAACACTACGGGGGATCTCGACCTTACAACTTCGCTACGCTCGTTAGAAAAAACCGATTTTTTTACAAAAGAGATCGAAGAGGTGCAACTTCAAGGCCAATGCCAACTCAGCATCCACTCCGCAAAGGATCTGCCTGCCTCTTTGCAAAGAGGACTTGTGGTCGTTGCCCTTACGCGAGGGGTGGATCCTGCAGATGCACTCGTTTTAGCAAAGGGAAAAACTCTTGCAGATTTACAAGAGGGAGCAAGAATTGGAACCTCGAGCCTAAGAAGAGAAGAAGCACTTAAGGAATGGCGCGCTGATTTAGTCTGTAGCGACATTCGCGGAACGATTGAGTCCCGTTTGGAGCAGTTGGATAGGGGCGATTTTGATGGGGTTGTAATGGCAGAGGCGGCTTTGATCCGTTTAAAGTTAGAAAGGCCTCGCTGGATTCTTCCTGGTAAAGCAGCTCCTTTGCAAGGACAAATTGCCGTTGTGGCCCTTGAAAACGATGAAGAGTGTAAGCAGTTATTTCAATGCATCGATGTGAGGGTTCATGAAAACGTGTCTTTATCTGGGAACAGACCCTAAGCATTTTGCAGAAAAACAGCCCTATTGCCGCATTATCCACACTCCACTCATCCGCATTGAGCCCAGGCCTGTTACAGATTCAGAGTTACAACAAGCCTACGTAAAATGGCCTCACTATACACACCTCATTGTGACAAGCAAACAATCGGGACGCGTTCTTTTTGACCATTTGGGAGCACTGCAGATAGGGGAGTTAGATAAAACCTGGATTGCAGTAGGGCAGATTACAGCACAACACTTGGTGGAGCGCGGGGTTAAAGTTGCCCACGTAGCTACCCCAGAGACGCAAGAAGGAGTCATTGCCCTGCTAGAAACCTTGGATTTGCAACACAGCACACTGTTTTGCCCCAAGTCCTCTTTGTCTCGACCCTTACTCGAATCGTTTTTAAAGAGTAAAGCTATTGCTTATCAAGCAAGTGTTTTGTATGATACACACTTTGTAAAACCTGTATTTGAGCCCAATTGGGAGCATATTGATGAGATTGTGTTTACAAGCCCCTCGACCGTAAGCGCATTTATTCAGATTTTTGGGGAGATTCCAGCTGACAAAGTCTGCACCCCCATCGGCCCGATTACAGCACAAGCTTTAAGAGAAAAAATAACAAGATATTAGGATGGACAGGATAAAATGCAATTCCCCATCCTGCCCATCTTGATATCTTGTTATTTTTTTTCTTCTCATGAACCCTTAAACTGGACTTTAGCCATTGGGGGGCGGCACGTTCGCGAGATAAAGCCTCCTGGCTCTATTGGCTTTATTAATGGTCGGCTTGAATAAGCCACCATTAATAAAAAAGCCTCGTAAGAGGCCCGTACCAATAGAGCCAGGAGGCTTTAGACGCGAACTTGCCTCCACCAAGGGCTAAAGTCCAGTTAAAACAAACGAGGTCTTCTATGTCCACGCCTTTCAAACTTCCTGAGCTCCCTTACGATTTTTCTGCATTAGAACCTGTGATTTCAGCAGAGATTATGCAACTGCACTACGCAAAACACCACCAAGCTTACGTCACAAACCTCAATGCAGCTCTTGAAAAATACCAAGAAGCCTCAGAAAAAAACGATGTCGCTGCGATGATTGCCTTGCAGGGCGCCATTCGATTCAATGGGGGAGGGCATGTTAACCACTCGATTTTCTGGACCAATTTGGCTCCGAAAGGAAAAGGGGGCACTCCTTCTGGAGAATTGGCAAAGGCAATTGTCACAGAATTTGGCTCTGTGGAAGCTTGTCTAGAAAAACTGAGTCAATCGACAGTGGCCATTCAAGGTTCCGGTTGGGGTTGGTTGGGATTTAATAAAGCCTCTCAACGCCTCTCTCTTGCCACCTGCGCCAACCAAGACCCCCTGAGTACGCAAGGACTGATTCCCTTATTCGGTATCGATGTTTGGGAACATGCTTACTACCTGCAGTATAAGAACGTGCGCGCCGACTACGTAAAAAATTTATTGTCAATTGTCAATTGGAAAAATGTCGAAGAGCGGTTCTCGAAAGCCAAACTTTGAAGAACTATAGAGGACATTGATTTCGCTCTGGTTGGTATCGAATTGTATATCAAGTGGATGAGAAAAAAGCAATTAATTCTTATATTGAAAATAAGGCACAGAGGGAGCGTTTATGATTGAAAGAGTGGGATTAAATTTTTTATTGCTTATTTGTAGATTTTGAAGGTTGAAGCTCTCTTTCGGGCTGTGATATAATGGCATAGAAATAAATATTTTACAGGGATGGTTATGGGTTTATTCTCTCGTCACAAACCGAAAATTAAGGTGCAGACCACGAAGAAGGATGGGTATAGCGGCTGGGTCAAATGTACCCATTGCCATGAGATGATTCATGCTAGTGAGTTGGAGAAAAATATCCATTGCTGTCCTAAGTGCGATAGCCATTATCGCCTATCTGGAACGCAGCGTATTCAACTCTTTGCTGATGGAAACACTTTTGAAGAGATGTTTACAGAGTATAAACCACTCGATCCTTTGGGCTTTGTCGATACGGAGACCTATGTTAAGCGGTTGGAAATTGCCAAGAAGGCTTCTGGGCGCGACGAGGCGGTGCTTGTAGGGGTGTGTGAGCTTGCGGGGCGCAAAGTGGCTCTTGGGGCTTTAGATTTTTCTTTTATGGCAGGGTCGATGGGCTCTGTTGTAGGGGAGAGGCTGACCCTTCTAATCGAGCACGCCTTAGCAGAAAATTTACCCCTCATTATTGTCTCTGCGTCAGGGGGCGCTCGTATGCAAGAATCTGCGCTCTCTTTAATGCAGATGGCAAAGACATCCGCAGCGCTGGCCAAGCTCCACGAGAAAGGACTTCCCTATATCTCTGTGCTGACAAATCCCACAACAGGAGGTGTCACTGCTTCGTTTGCAACGCTCGGAGATATCATCATCGCAGAGCCCGATGCGTTAATCGCTTTTGCGGGCCCGCGTGTTGTGGAGCAGTCGATGCGTCAAAAACTCCCTCCTGGAGCACAGAGATCAGAATTTTTACTTGAAAGAGGAATGATTGATTGCATTGTTAATCGCCATCAATTAAAAGAGAAAGTCTCTCAGATGCTTTTGTTCTTGTGCGATAATCATCGGGCTGTGCAAGAGCCGCAAGATCTGAAAAAAACGTATGGAGATACAGTCGGCCATCTACCGCGCAAACTACAAGAGTTGCTAGCATTGGTCGAAGAGAAACAATTGCAGACTTTATATGAACGAGATTGAGATCCCCACGATTCTACAAGATCCAAGTTGCCTTCCTTCCTATGGATCATCTTTAGCAGCAGGAGCGGATGTCAGAGCATGGATTCCAGAAGAGGTAGTCTTGGAGCCGGGGGCTGCAGTATTAGTCCCTACAGGTCTTAGCTTTGCCATCCCAGAAGGGCATGAGATCCAGGTACGCCCTCGGAGTGGACTTGCTCTCAAAGAGCAGATCACCGTGTTAAATACCCCAGGGACCATCGATGCCGATTATCGGGGAGCTGTAGGAGTCATTTTAATCAACCACGGTAAAAAACCGTTTGTCATTAAGCCCCAGATGCGTATTGCGCAGCTCGTTTTAGCTAAGGTGGAGAAGGCGCAGTTTGTGCCAGTAGAGAGTTTAGTGACAACTTTACGGGGAGAGGGCGGCTTTGGCCATACTGGCACACATTAACAATCAAATTACCCAGAGTTGGGATGGATTGAAACGCAATTTCAGTAAGGGAGAGGATCTAGCATTAAGCGCTTATTTGGATCCGCTTCTCATTCTATTCTTGGAAGCAGAATCTAGAGATGATGCGCTTGAGCAGATGGTGGCTTCTTTGCAAAAGGCGGGAAGATTGCAGAATGTGAGTGCTTTTCACAAGGCCGTTTTAAATAGGGAAAAGATTGTATCCACAGGCGTTGGATTGGGAGTTGCTATTCCCCATGCTAAGCTAGAGGGGCATGAAAATTTTTTTATCGTTATAGGGATTCAAAGGGGACAGGGTTTAGAGTGGAGCGCTCTTGATGGAGCCCCTGTGCGCCTCATCTTCCTTATCGGGGGGCCTGGGAATAAACAGACGGAATATTTAAAAATTCTTTCCCGTCTGACCGTGGCTGTTAAAAATGAAGAGAGGCGCAAAAAACTTCTTAAAGCCAGTTCTGTGCAAGAGATCTTCGAATTATTTTCAAGTAATTAACATATGGATTTAGAAATCAAAGATGTAGCTGACTTGCTCAGTGTCTCTGAAACCACAGTTCAGAGTTGGATTTCTGAGGGAAAGATCCCTTTTTATCAGATGCAGGATCAGTACCGGTTTTCTCGTCTTGAAATTGAAGACTGGATTATACAATACAAATTGCGCTCCCAGGAAGGATCTTCTATTTCTCATGGGGGGATGCAACATTTTTGTTTATATCGCGCTTTGCACCAAGGGGATCTTCTCTTATATAACGAAGGGTCTACGAAAGAAGGGGTGATTCGTTCTGCGATGAGAGCGATCGCTCCTCAGCTTAGTGCAGATGCAGAGATCCTCTCAGAGCTTCTACTAGATCGAGAACAGATGATGCCGACCTCTTTGAATCAGGGAATTGCCGTTCCCCATACAAGAGATTTTTTACATCAAGGTCCGGCAGATAGGATTTTTGTGGTCTATCCCCAAACTCCCCTCGAATATGGAGCGCTAGACGGGGAGCCTGTACACACTTTATTTTTTTTATTTGCCACGACCGACAAGGGGCATCTGCAGCTCTTGGCTAAGCTTGCCCACTTTGCAAGTGACTCTTCTGCGCTGGCTCTTTTAAAGCAGCGTCCCTCTAAAAAAGAGCTCCTCGACTTTGTCCGCGCTTGGGAATCGTAATTTATCCCTAGGAGAAAATTTCTGTCTTGAGGTAGACTTTGTCCCACTTTTGTAAATGTGGGCGCAACTTATGAGTAAAGCATCGGGATTATTCGTTAAAAAATCCATTAAGGCTCTTTTGGATGAGGCGCAGAGTTCTCAAGGGGGAATGAAGCGCACATTGGGGGTCATGACGTTAATTGCCATGGGTCTTGGTGCGATTATTGGAGCGGGGATCTTTGCCCTGACAGGTCCTGCGGCAGCCCTTTATGCAGGGCCTGGCATCTTGCTTTCTCTTGTCATTGCAGCCATCGTATGTGCCCTTGCAGCCCTTTGCTATGCAGAGTTCTCCTCATTAATCCCTATATCAGGAAGTGCTTACACCTATGCGTATGCGACGATGGGAGAGTTCACCGCATGGATCATCGGATGGGGCCTTACAATGGAATTTATT
>JAHFTN010000113.1 GCA_023269365.1 Chlamydiota bacterium
TATTTCAAAAGGGGTCAAAAGGGAAAAATATGGCCCTATTTGCCTATTATCTCATCGTACACACCTCGAACAATACAAACGAGGCGCTGCCGAAATGAAAAAAAGAAAACGTCCCCTCACTCTTTTAGAGATTGTGATTGCCATGGTCTTGTTAGGATTTCTTCTCACAGGACTCTTTAACATTTATCATAAAGCTCTTAGACAAGAGATCCAAGCAAGAGAATTAAAGCAGCAAGTGTTGCGCCTCGAATTTATCGAACACAAAGTCAAACACCTCTTTACCCACGCGACAAAACTCTATAGCTCTTTGCATCCAGACGCCCTCGGAGAAGCTCTTTTCCTCTCCTTTCATTCGGGCGTCGATCCAGACCTTTCTCGCAGTGAAAGAGAGCTCCTTGGGATGCTCTATCTCAACAAAAATAAAGAGCTCTCGCTTGTAAGCTGGAGTCTTGAGGGGACTCCAAGAAAGGAAATCCTTCTTGACGCTATTCACTGTATGCAATGGCGTTTTTTTGATCCGAAAAAAAGGGAATGGCAAGGGAGCTGGCCTAGCAAATCGGAGAGCGCGCCCGTAATGGTCTCTCTTGACCTCACATGGAAAGGGGAGACGATCCCCTTCGTCTTTTTCTCCGAGCTCTCTTCTGATCCGATCTCTTATCTAGGAGTTTCACAATGAATATTTTGCCTCTTGTCATCGCCTTTCTCATCATCTTCTCTTACATGACGACCACCTTTTTACAAGAGGTGAACAGCTTTCATCTTATCGAAAGGACGATGCGAGGGTACCAACATACAGAAAAAGCGATCAGAAATGCCCTTGTGAAAAAAAGGTATCACAAGATCAAAGAAACCCCCTCTTTGCCCAAAGGCAAGAAAATCGCAGAAAAACCCTCCCAGGCTTTCCCCTCTAAGCGGCTCGGTTCTCCTCCCCTTGAAACGTCTAAATTTTACCTAAGAGCCCTTTGCGCCTCCGGCATCGAACTCACAACCCACCCCCTCTATGAACCTCTCGCAGAACTCCTAAGAGACCTTTATAAACGCCCCCTCTTTAGTAAAGACCTCTCCCTTAAAAACCTCGAGTACAGACTCATCAGGGCGCTCTGCGACAAAGCGCTAAAACATCCCGATACAGACAACTTCTCCGACCTCTATCCCGATGACCCCTCCTTACACGAGCTCTATTACAAAATGTTAAAAGGAACCAATTACTATACAAAAGACAAAGGGATCGCCCCCTTGGCCCACTTCCTCTCTTTAGAAAAAAATCCCAAAGGGGCTTTTTTGAGTTTCGCCTCTTCCCCCGTTTTAAAGGCGCTCTTTGGGGAGGATGTCGCCACAGAGATTGTAAATAAAGAAAAAAGCCAATGGGCAGAGACGGGGAAAAACACGTGCTTTACCAAGCAAGATCTAGAAACACTCCTGCTCAAAGATCCTAAGAAGGCATCTCTACTAAGTACGCTTGATCCTTACCTCAACTACTCCAAACAGCAAGTCGCAAGAACCTCCCTTGCCAAACGGGATTCTCAGACAAACATCGGCATCGAAAAACAGCTTTAAGCAGTAATAGGCCAACAAGGGATATCCCTCTGTTCTTCTTTTCTGTTATACGCAAGCCTCCCACGAGAAGGAATAGGAGTAGGGAATATCATCTGTTCGATTTTCCCATCTAAAATGTACTCGGGTCCTAAATCTGCCCAGGCCTGGGTCATTGCATATTCCCAATCTTCAATAATTTCACAAGATACCTTGCCCTCATAATAAAACCGCACATACAACGTCTCATTAATCAAGTCCACAACAATAGCAATTAACTCTTTTACAATAATTCTAATAAGAGCCTTTTGCATGGAAAGCATAGCGTAAGCTAATGGGAAAGCATCTATTGTAAAGGTCGATGGTATGCCTGGAACAATACAGCATCTACTCTTTGTATTGTGCCTAACTCCGCGTTGGGTCTCCATTCGATCGTCTGGAATAGGGCTGACGAAGACCCCTATTTTTTCTGGAAAGTCAACCCATTCACGTTGAACTTGTACAACTACTTGTTTCTTAACCGGGACAAGAGGGACTGGCTCTTTTCTGTAATAAGCATATTGCCCGCGTAGAGGTATTTCCTGAGGGTAATCCAATCTTTTAACTTCTCCATCTAGCATACAAGTGCCCACATCGCTTTCCATCATAGCACACTGCCAAAGGTCGATCTGTTTTTCAGACACCTCTTTGTCATAGTAACAACGGATAAATAACACCTCCTCATCTCTGTTAATATCCACTACAACAGCTCTTAATTCTGGCGTAACTTCACCCAACAGTGATCTTTGTACTGCAAGCAAAGCATACCCTAAAGACATTGTCTCCACATCAACTCCTTGATTTTGTCGGCACAATATGTACACCATCTCTCGCATAATGGATTTTTCCCCAGGTAGTAGCTGTTTTCTTCCCTGTGGCAGGGTCAACTGCATACCCCACAAATTCTTTGAAATCGACAATTTCTACATAACCCGCAGTCCCTGGTTGTGCCCCTGCACATTTCATCCCTTTGCCAGCAAAATCATTTACAAGTTTTTGAGGTTCTGAGTGCACTAATATGCTAGGATCTCTAAGAGAAATAAAATTCCTATGTCCCTCGAGATGTTTCCCTTGTTTGTCCCATTGAACCTTTAGATTCGCATGCTGCAAAGTTTCTGTTCGTGCCTGCGCTCTTCTAGCAGCCTCTAGCTTAATGAGAGATGCATTTTTTTCACTCGCTGCCATCGCCTCGAAGGTTAATATGTTGTTTGCCTGTTTTAGGGCTCTGACTGCTTGCACCCCTTTAACAAGGGTTCCTCCTAGGAAAATATCCACTCCATATTTCCCAATAACGCTCCCTATTGAATTCCCTCGTTTAACATCTTCAAGCTCATCCCATTTTTCTATGAGCTCTTTGAGTTCTGGCACAAGATGCTCTAACGCCTCTTGGGATGTATGAACCCTGATAAAATCGATACACGCCTGCGATGCCTGAACAAATTCTATAGAAACCTGAACAGGGTCCTGAGCAAAAGCCCAAAGCCCATGACCAATCCCTTGCATGGACGATAGCAATGAAGGAATAAATTCAACCCCCGACTGCATTCCTCCTTGTAAGATCCCTTGTGTTAATCCCAGAGAAAATGCTGTCATATTTATGCTAGATACGGAATACGGCTTAATCTCAGATGTCAAATAGTCATTTAATGATAAATCAAAATCTCCTAACTCAAAATAAGCATTAGCGCGCTCAAAATACACCTCCTTATTTTTGGGGCTACGCTCAACCAATGCACTCAAAGATAAAACCGCCTCAGCATACAGGCCCGCTTCTAATTCAGCTTGACCCTTGACAAGCAAAGCTTCATCTTCAAGTTGTTTAAAAGCATCGTGCTCGCCTTGACTTACAGCGATCTGAAGTTGATCTAAAGCTTCTACTGCATTCCCTTCCAAATAATAAAAAAGGCCTCGATTCACATGTGCTACAGGATTGCGATGATGTGCTATGCACCAATCAAGGGAGACCTTACAAGCAAGGAGAGCTTCCGACTCATTTTTTTCTACACACTCTAATTCTCGACAATAAGATAGTAACCCATCCTTCTTGTACTCTCTAAGAATTTTCGGGACACTGACATACAAAAACCCTCCAACCCCTTCACAACACACATCTACATGATTAGCAATATCTTGTATTCTAGCATCGAGAAACTGATCATTTTCCTCGTAGTGAAAAACAATATCCTTTTTTAGGATGCGAAATGCCTGAGCAATAACCCCATAATTTTTTTTGAATTTAAACACCTGTTTTTGGGTGATTTCATAATCGGTTATATTTCCCTTTGAAACGCTCGATTCCAATGTTCTTACAAATTGGGCAGGAACTGCTAGCTTATCGTTTGAAAGTAGGGGTGTTTTACAGGCGCTATTGAATGCAAATTTTTCCCGCTCTTGTTCATTGGTTACTTCCATAAAGTGTTTGTCCAAAAAAACCGTAGCTCCAGCCTCGTACCAATTAATTCGCCCCTGCGTATCATAGCAAAGTTCATCATACATAGCATCAAAAGAGGGATATAAATAGAGGGCACTTTTTGGGAAACAAGCTCCTTCATCGAGAAAATAAAATGGGGAACTCATTACTCCTTCATACAATAAGCGCACCGCCTTTGCATAGAACACATCGTCCCGAATTGTTCCGCAAGAACACTCGCTTGAATCTGAATACATCGAGGCACACAGACCCAAAAACCCTAAAAAGGTCCATCGCA
Source organism: Chlamydiota bacterium (assembly GCA_023269365.1). Lineage (GTDB taxonomy): Bacteria > Chlamydiota > Chlamydiia > Chlamydiales > Rhabdochlamydiaceae > CAJCIW01. Next base: position 4,281 of record JAHFTN010000113.1, read on the forward strand.
TCATATTTGAGTCTTTGATATTGTTCGCTTCTCTAAAAAGGTTACCTCAAAGGGCGTTGTTGCGCAACAAAACCAACTTTTGAAGGTGTTTGGGTATAAACTCGACTTTGTACATTTTCGGCCTGAAGGCCGACGTATATTTGTTCTCGGGGGAGTTATTTAAAACAGGGAGGGGTTTTTAACCCCTTCCTGTTTTAAATAATCTTCCAGTTCGACCGTA
>JAHFTN010000114.1 GCA_023269365.1 Chlamydiota bacterium
TCCACCATCCAAGGGACAGGCCCTCACGGACGGATCGTGCAGCGCGATATTAAATTGGGTCAGCCCAACACAGCTGTCACTTTTGGCCGTCGAGAGGTTCCCACAATCCCTCCTGGCACCTACGAGGAAGAGACCCCTTCTGTTATGCGAAAGGTCATTGGGAAGCGCCTTCAAGAGGCGAAAACGTTTATTCCCCATTTTTATGTTTCTCAAGCAGTCATCGTCGATTCTTTGATCCACTTGAGAAAAGAGCTTCAAGAGGCTGGCCTCAAACTCTCTTATAACGACTTTGTGTTACGAGCAACCGCTCTTGCTTTAAGAGAACACCCCGCCGTTAACTCAGGGTTTAATTCGGTCAATAACACGCTGATCCGCTTTAAAACAATCGATATCGCAGTGGCCGTCAGCATCCCTTCAGGGCTCATCACCCCGATCATCCGCCATGCCGATTTCAAGCATATCGGTCTGCTCTCTCAGGAAATGAAGAGTCTTGCTGCTAAAGCTAAAGAAGGCTCCCTTGCAAAAGAAGAATATAAAGGGGGCTCTTTTACGGTCTCTAATTTGGGGATGTTTGGCATCACAGAATTTACAGCGATCATCAACCCCCCCCAAGCGGCAATCCTAGCGGTTGGGGGCATCGAAGAAAAGCCCCTTGTTAAATCTGGAGTCATCGTCATAGGAAAAACCCTGCACTTCACCGTATCGGCAGACCACCGCGTTCTCGACGGCGCTGAGGTAGCGGAATTCCTCAACACACTGAAGAAGTTTCTGGAGAGCCCCTCTTTGCTGCTTCTATAACTTGCAATTCCCTCTAGAGAATATGCCCAGGATAGGACTCGAACCTACATACCTTGCGGTACCAGAACCTAAATCTGGCGTGTCTACCAATTCCACCACCTGGGCAAGAGGGCAAAGGTTAAACCTAAAAACGGCAGTTGAAAGTGGTAAAGTGATGCAAGATTTTGAGTCTGAATCGATTTCGACAGAGGGGCACATTCCCCAAGTGGTGAAGGGCCCCTCTATCGAAATCGATTCAGACTCAAAAGATTGCGTCAATTTACCGCTTTCAACTGCCGTTTTAGGTTAAAGGAGTTTATGACTTTCTGTCAATGCCCTCTTCATAATCATAGACGGGATGGATAGCAAAGCCCGCTTGTCTGACAGAAAAAATGGCATCGGAGATATATTGCCATGTGGCGTTCTTATCGATATGTAAAAGAATTTTTGTCTTCTCTTTTTCTTTGGGGAGGAGCCCTAGGTCTTGCTGCTTGCTAAGTTCTGCCTGGATCCCTTTGACTCCATTCATGAGGTACTCATTGAATTCGGTAATCCACTTATATTCCCCTTGGGCATTGACGCTTAAATTGACAATATAAGTGTCCTGGTGCCCTGTCAGGGCAGAGTGCTCGGCGGCAGTTTTCACTTTGACGAGCTGCACTTGGCTGTCAAAAAGGGCAGCTTTGGTGACAGCAAGCGTTGCAAATACAGCTACGACGAGGAAGAGGAAATCCACCATCGGAGCTAAGTTCAAACCGCCAAAACTCTTCAGCTCTTCATCGGGGATGATACTCATGCGCTACCCTTTATAAATGTGTGTTTTATCATCGAGAAGTACAGCCATGTTCTGCGCTTCGTTCTCCACGGTGGCAAGAGCGCGGATCAACTTGTATTTGGCAGTGGAGTGCAAGATCAGGGCTAAAATAGCTACGACCAAGCCGGCAACTGTCGTTCCGACAGAGATGCCAAGGCCATCAAAAAGAGTCGAGATGCTTTCGATGGAGCGGTTCACGTCGTAGAAAGCATAGAACATCCCCATCACAGTGCCAAGGAGCCCCAGCATCGGCGCAATGATCGCGACATCATTGAGTAGCCCAATTTTTTGCCAAAAGAAGACGGAGGAACGTTTGGCCTCTGTTTTCATCGAGTCTAAAATGACGGGAAAACCGTGCTTCCTAGAGAGGATCCCCTGTGAGAGCATTTTGCAGACAAGGCTATTATTTTTTTTGCAAAGGTCGAGAGCTTCTTCAAAATTATTGCTTCCTAGCTGGTTTTGAATACTGTTTAAAAGGGAGTAGGAAACGAGGGTGGAGCGGCGGATGACGGAGAGGGAATATAGCCACAGAAACAGAGAAAAGATCGAGAGGGCAAGTAACACAGAATAGATGAGAGGGGAACCACTGAAGGCCTGTTTTAGGTCGATGACGATCGCATGTTGGCTGATGTGAACAGGTTCTCCGATGACACTTGCCTCTTGAATATTGAGCAGGGCGACTTCCTCTTGGAATGGGGGAGCAGGAGGGACGGACGAGGCAGCGGCGGGGGTTAAAGCGAGGGGCTCGATCGCATCGATGATAAGGGCCTCTTCCGGTTCAGCACCCTCCATGGCCTCTATAATGGCCTCTTCACTTACAGCAGTCGGCATTTCTTCTAGAAAGGAGAGATGCGTATTAAATTCTTCCTCCACAAAAAGGGAGCTCTCTTCTGCGCTAAGGGGGGACAGATGGACGAGGAGTCCTGTAAGGAGCGTTGCATAGAAATAATTCATGATTGCCTCAAACTTTGAAGTTTAAATTTAAGCTTACAAGAGGGTGTAGAATTGTTCAAGACAACAAATGTTCTCTAGAGGTAAAATTTTTTCCCATGAAGCCAAAACAACTAAAAATTCCTTTTTCTTGGAAAGAGAGGCGCCCCTTTTTGTCTGACCGGGTGTTTTATGTCCCCAATTATTACGATCGCCACGAAGAGTATCAGTTTCCTAGCTGGTCGAGCTCTGCGGTCTTCGGCAGGACAGCCCCGATAGAGGTCGAGTACTGCGCTGGCAACGGGGAGTGGATCGTAGCAAAGGCGCTTGCCCATCCAGAGCGGGATTGGGTGGCAGTTGAGATCCAATTCGAAAGGGCAAGAAAGATTTGGTCGAAAATACATAATTTTCACCTCTCGAATCTGCTCGTCGTCTGTGGAGAGGCGCTGACATTTACAAAGCACTACGTACAAGCGGGGACGTTTTCTGCCTCCTATGTCAATTTTCCTGATCCTTGGCCCAAGCCCAAGCATGAGAAAAAAAGGCTTCTTCAAGAGCCCTTTCTTCTCGAGCTTGCACGCGTTGCTCAAGAGGGTTCTATTGTGACACTCGTAACTGATCATGCGGGATATGTGGCGCAGATCGTAGAGACGCTAGAAAAACTCCCCTTCTGGCTCTCGTGCCACCCCTCACCCCACTACATCACAGACTACCCAGGCTATGGCACCTCCTATTTCGATTCCCTATGGAGAGAGCAGGGACTGAATGTGCATTACATTCAGTACAAAAAGGGGGGAGAACGATGAGCTTTTCTGTGGATCATCATGGGTTTTATCGAGAGGAGGTTCCTTTTTACCCCATCACACAAGGGGAGGAGGCAAATACAGTCCTGATCAAGTTAGCCGCAGGGCAGGCGCTAGAAAAAGCTGAAGAGGCCGTAGCTCAAGGGAGATGGATTTTATGGGAGCTGGATTTGGGGCTCTCTTCTGCACAGCTCACTCCTGAAATCCTCTCAAATCCCTCTGCCCTATTCTTAGGAATAGAAGAGTTTTGCAGCCAGCTCCTTCCCTCTTTTAAAGATTTTACTTTTGGGGTGGTCTTGTATCGGCAAGAGAGAGCATTTATAGAGCAGTTCCCTCCGGATTTGTGGAAAGAGGAGTTTGAGCAAACCTCATGCCCAGGTCCTGAGCCCTATCTCGTATTTTGCGCTACACTCCTATCAGAATTTTTACACAGGCAAGTCAGTCTATTGCCAGATACCCTACTCGCATTTGCGCTCTTCGACGCCGCCCCTTTTTCCTCTTTTGCTCTGATGGCGCACCTCTTTTTGCATGAGCGCTTTGAATATCTCAATTTAATGTTTTTAAATGTGCCGGCTCTTTACCAGGGAAGTTGTTCTTGGGGTCCGGATGGGAAAAGATCTCATTTTAGCAAAGAGATCTTATGGGGGCTGTTGCTTCCTTGCGATTCTTTTATCGACATTTCCGTCCTTTCTCACATCGATCGGGCTGCAGAGGAGTTGCAGAGAAAAAACATCCCCTTTCGCCTGATTGCTGAAGAGAGGTTGACAGAGCAGTGGGATGGATTAGATCAGATCCTTGTCCCTTCACTTGAGGCGATAAGCCCACAGGCGAGGCGCAAGCTATTAGGATTTGTTGCGGCTGGAGGAAAGCTAATCGGAGCAGAGGGATTCGAACCCCCGACCCACTGCTCCCAAAGCAGTTGCGCTAGCCAAACTGCGCTATGCTCCGATTAGAAACAACGATCCTACTCAATCCTTTCTTTTAATGCCAGAGGGAATTGCAAAACTGTAAAAAATAAGCAATTTTTGTCCGGTCTCTCTGTACACGACAATTTTTTTCCCTCTGCGCCCTCTGCGTCTCAGCTCCTCTCTGCGCTGATGAAGTTTTTCCTCCTTAGT
>JAHFTN010000115.1 GCA_023269365.1 Chlamydiota bacterium
TGCTGCAACCCATGCCCTTCCGACGAGGCAATACCCGAGTAGGGTAGACGAGGAGGAAGGGTGGCAAAAGCCGCCAAAAGGGCGATTTTGCGCTGCCTGGGAGTTTTGCAATTCCCTCTATAAACACATCGAAAAAATCGCCCTTCTTGAGGGCGGTTTTTTCGATGTGTTTATAGTTTTGCAAGGGGCCTCTGCAATTTAAGTGAGCACGAATTTTCTTTGGAGAATAATAGCCAGTTTTTTATTCTGTGGAGGTTCAAACCCCAGGCTTCATGCGTTTTTTATTTTATCTCCTCATAGCCCCCCTCTTTCTTCATGCAGAGTTTCCCATCCAGGAGGAAGAAAATCTCTATGAGAGTGAAGGGGTCCCCCATGAGATCCCTTGGGAGGGGGATTCCTCTTTTAGCGACGATGTCGATCTCGACGTGCCGGAGGTGTTTCCTCCAGGGTTCAACGAAACTCCCTTGCCGCCGCCACTGCCCCCCTCTTCGATCCCTACAGAACTCATCATCGACCTTAAAAACCCTGTATTTTCTCAAGGGGTCATCTCCACAGAAGAGGGGGGAGTGATCTCTGGCGAAGGGATCCGAATCCAGGCGCGGAAAATCACGTATACCAACAAAGTCGAAAATGGGGTGAGGATCCAAAAGATTATCGCTGAAGAGGATTTGTTGATGGAGTACTCAGATCGGGCGTTTGTCGGCTCGCGTCTGGAATACGATTTTGTCAGCAAAACGGGACTGTTATTAGATGGAAAGACATTTGTCGACATCTGGTTTTTAGGAGGAGATCGGATCGAGTTGAAAGAAGATGGGACCTTCTTCATCAGCAACGCATTCATCACCACCTCTGAGGATCAAGACAGCACATGGGATATCAACGCAAATAGGATCAAGATCACAGAGGACCAATTCCTCTCTGCTAAAAATATCCGCTTCCGCTTCTTCAAAGTCCCCCTGTTCTGGCTCCCTTCATTTAAGAGCAATTTGAAGGCATTTTCCGATCCTCCGATCCGCTATAAACTGATTTGGGACAAGAGCTTAGGGCCTAGGATCACGATGCGCTACAGGGTGTTTTCCTGGAGGGATCTAAATCTGTTTTTCCGTTTAGACTATCGACTCAAGAGGGGATTTGGGGCCTCTATCGAATCGGAATATTTTTCCAAAGAAACCGATACGACATTTGTAACGAGAAGTTACGGCGCACACGACAAGACCTTCCCCGATGAAAATGGCCCCCATCGCTATCGCCTTCAAGGGTTGTACCATACTCAGAGCAAAGATGAGAACACACAGCTACATATCACGTGGGATAAGCTTAGCGATTCGCGTATGGTCGGCGACTTTCGCAGTGATGACTTTGAAATTAACACGCAAAAGCGCACTCGCTTTTTATTTCAACATCAGATCAGCAATGCTTTTTTTCACGTGAGCATGCAACCGCGCATTAACCCCTTCGAAAGTCTCGACCAAGAGCTGCCCCTATTTTCTGTCGGCATTCGCCCGATACAGCTCGGAAATTCGGGAATCATCTCCGCAAATGCGCTAAGCGCTGGCTATCTCGATTATGTCTATGCGACGGACCTGCGCAAAGAATTCCATGAGCTGGGGCTAAAGTCCTCGACGCGCGCTGCGCGCTTAGAGACGAAGAACACCCTCTACCGCCCCTGTTCTCTTGGTTCTTTTACGCTGACCCCCGAGGTGGGGGTGATCGGCATATTTTATAACAACAACCCCGAGCACCACTCGATCTCTCAAGGGATTTTTAGCTATGGATGCACAGGACAGACTCGGTTGTCTAAACAGTACAACACCTTTTCTCACCTCACACAGCCTTACTTTGCCTTCCAAGGGCTCACCTCTCCTACAGCTCCCCTCTCGAACCATTTCTATTTCGACATCAACGACGGATTCGATCAACTCAACCAGCTTAAAGTCGGCTGGAAAAACTCTTTCTTTTTAAAGAACCACCACCCCTTCTTGCCCAGCATGACAGCGGATCTGTATACCTATGCTTTTTTGGGCAATCGCGCCTTTGCGACAAGCTGCCAAAAGACCTACCTCTCCTTGAGCTGGAGTCGCCCTTCCTACCTTGTGAGAAGCGACATCGCCTGGAATAATGAAGAAAAACTCTGGGATTTTACGAATATCGCCACAGACATCACGATCAATGAAGATATCGCCTTTGGACTTGAGATGCGCCACCGCAGCAAATACGACTGGAGGAAGGCGGATCATCACAACTTCATCCTCGATGTCGCACGCCCGATCCAAGACCTCCTCGACTCCCCCATCTCCGATGGGAGAAACACATTTCTCTCCCGCTTCTTTTTCCGCCTCTCGCCCAAGTGGACCTGCCAAATCCAATCCAAGATGGGCTGGGGAAGACGCAACGAGCCTGCCTACAGAGCTGGTAAGGTCGATTTGGTGACTTTACTCTCTTGCAGCTGGAAACTCAGGCTCTCCTACGAGAGGATGCCCAATGACAACCGCTTCTCCACCTCTCTTTCCCTTGTAAAATAGTTCTTGTGTGTAAGAGAACCAAGCCGTTACATTTATGCGAATCGGGAAAAAGGAGAGCCCCTATGCATATTGTACACACCTTTGGGCATCTGGTAGGGGGCACCTTACTCATTGCAGGCACAAGTGTAGGCGTGGGAATGCTAGCACTTCCGATTGCGACAGGGAACGGAGGGTTTGTCCCTGCCCTTTGCCTCTACCTTCTCTGTTGGCTGTTCATGCTCTGTACGGGACTTCTCGTATTAGAAGCTTGCATCTGGATGCCCAAGAACGCCAATCTCATCACTCTCTCAACGCAACTGCTTGGAAAGTGGGGAGGGCGCTGCTGCTGGACTTTATACCTCTTCTTGTTTTCTTGTTTGATGATTGCGCATATCTCGAGCGGAGGCGGCGTCCTAGCCGACCTAAGCGGCAACCACTTTCCCTCCTGGATCAGCACGGTGCTGTATGTGATCTTGTTTTCTCCTATCGTTTACTTCGGGGCTCTCTGGGTCGATCGCTCAAATCTACTCATGATGGCAGGCCTCGTGCTGACCTACATCCTCTTCGTCTCCACTTCAGCATCCTACGTGACCCCTTCCTTGCTTAAAAGAATGGATTGGGGCGCCATCTGGTGGTCGCTGCCTGTCGTCTTCACCGCTTTTGGCTACCAAAGCCTCATTCCCACTCTTTTTAATTACATGAATCGCAACGTCTCCAAAGTGAGACTTGCCCTTATTTTGGGAACGACACTTCCCCTTGTGATTTATGTGATATGGGAGCTGTTAATTTTAGGCATTGTTCCTCTGGAAGGAAAGGGAGGCCTACTCGAGGCATTGCACAAAGGGGACAGTGCAGTCAACCCCCTAGGAGATTACATCCACAATAAGACGCTACTGAGTTTGGGACAAGCGTTTGCCTTCTTTGCCATGACCACTTCTTATTGGGGGATTTCAATTGCCTTTGTCGATTTCCTCTTGGATGGGCTAAAACTCTCTAAAGCGGGAAAAGGAAAAGCCATTGTATGCGCTGTGATTTTCTTGTTTCCCCTTATTATAACATTAGCCAATCCCCATTTATTCATCACAGCTCTTAATATCGCAGGGGGTTACGGGGTCGCACTGCTTCTGGGGGCGATGCCCGTCCTCATGGTCTGGGCAGGGAGGTATTACAAGGGGCACTCGCTCATGCACCAGCAGCTGCCAGGAGGGAAAATCACCTTATCCATCTTGCTAGGCTTCGTCCTTTTTGAACTTGTAATCACCCTCCTTTCATGAAAAAATCTTCCTGGGCACAGCTAATTATAGAGTTACTTATCGCACAAGGGGCCGACTATTTCTGTTGTGCCCCCGGGAGCAGATCCTCTCCTCTTCTCATGGCCATTGCAAAACACCCCTTGGCAAAACATCTCGTTCACTTCGATGAAAGGGGGTTGGGATTCCATGCCGTCGGCTACTCTAAAGCGACAAAAAATATCGCTGTTGTCGTCGTGACGTCAGGAACTGCTGTGGGAAATCTCCTCCCCGCTCTCATGGAAGCCGATCAAGATGAGATCCCTCTTATCCTTCTTACAGCGGATAGGCCCCCCGAGTTGCAACAGTGCGGCGCTAATCAGACGTGTGACCAGGTCAAACTCTTTTCTAACTGCGTCCGCTGGCAAGTCGATTTGCCTTGCGCGGATGCGGCTTTATCTGCGAGTTACTTAGGCTCGACAATAAGCTATGGCGTGATGAGAGCGCGCGCACTCAAAGGCCCTGTTCATATCAATTGCCAACTGAGAGAGTCCTTCTTTGCACAAGGCCCTTATGAAAAAAAAGATGTTGTCTATAGCTATGGGAAGTTGACACCTAGTCAAGAGGATATAGAAAACTGGGCTGAGAAGTTAGGAGGGATTGAGAA
>JAHFTN010000019.1 GCA_023269365.1 Chlamydiota bacterium
CCCCATGACAATCAATGGACTATTCCCCGAGCAAAACCTGTGGTTCTTTGAGGCAGGGCTGATGAGCCAGCTTTTCAAAGATCGGATTGCTTTAGTAGCAAACTATAGGCAAGAGAAAGGGAAAGACTACACAGATCACACCTGGTCGGCTCAGCTGCGCAGCAACTTTTGAGGTTGTTTGTCACGACGAAAGATCAATAATTCCTCAAAAAAGGCAATGGTCTTTTGCAACCCCTCCCTAAGAGAGGTTTTAGGCTGCCAAAGCAAACTCCTTTGCGCCAGGGTGATGTCAGGCTTGCGCTGCTGCGGGTCATCGCTTGGCAAAGGGTGGAAGACCAAGCGAGAAGTAGACCCTGTGAGTTCTAGGATAAGTTCTGCCAGCTCACGTATGGTAAATTCGACGGGATTCCCTAAGTTAACAGGCCCTGTAAATTCAGCGGAGCTATTCATAAGTGCTATAAGCCCTTCTATCAAGTCTTCATAGTAACAAAAAGAGCGCGTCTGCTCGCCTTGCCCATAGATGGTAAGGGGCATTTGTGTGAGCGCTTGAACGATAAAGTTGGAGACAACCCTCCCGTCGAGAGGATACATACGAGGACCATACGTATTGAAGATGCGCGCAATCTTAATAGGGAGACCAAACTGGCGATGGAAATCAAAAAACAGGGTTTCAGCACAGCGTTTGCCCTCATCGTAACAAGAACGGATTCCGATCGGATTGACATGACCCCAATAGCTTTCTTTTTGGGGATGCTCATGAGGATCGCCATACACCTCGCTCGTAGAAGCTTGTAAAATACGGGCTTGATTTTTTAGCGCTACCTCAAGAACGTTGATCGTACCGTGCACATTGGTTTTAATGGTCCTGACAGGGTCGCGTTGGTAGTGGATAGGAGAAGCGGGACAGGCCAGGTTATAAATCTCATCGACATCGACATCCAGCTCCTTACAGATGTCTTGTTCAAGAAGATGAAATGAGGAGTCATCTCTCAAGAGAAGGAGGTTGTCTCGGCTGCCTGTGAAGAAATTATCGACACAAGTGACAGTATGCCCCTCCTTCAATAAACGCTCACAGAGATGGGAGCCTAGAAAACCCGCTCCCCCTGTGACTAAAATTCTTTTCCTCTGCAAAGAGAAATGTTGCTTTTCCCTGCCCTCTTCTCTCTGACCAGTCGTAATAGACATGCAAATTCTCTTTTGTCTCATTTTGCACTGTGATAAGGACCACATCTGCCTCTTGCAATAACATCGCCCCCTCTACTTTTGCAGGGTCAGCTTGTGTATACAGAAGAATCACGTCATAACTTATTTTATAGTGAGAGATCAACTGTTTAAAAGAGGGAGAGCAAAGCATTTCTACTTCATGAACCCCCTTGAGAGATAAGAAATCGTAGCCTACGCGTGATTCAATGGGAGAAACCTCGAAGGGGCCCATTTGACTCCAAGGGGAATAGAGGACTAAGATTTTTAATTCCCACTTAGATAACAACTCAGCAAGCTCACAAGAATAGTTGAAGTGTTTCCCTCCGAGACAAACAGCTAACAAAGAGGCTTTAAGCGGGATAAATACCTCTTGTACGGCATTGCGCAAAGTGTCTTTCTCGTGTAAGTAACCACTCACAGAGAAATTCAAGGCTCTTAACATCCGATCTGAAACGGGAAATCCTCGAAAGAGTGTCTTAAAAAAAAGAAAACCCATCCCGCTTATAAAGGCTAAAAATAAGGTGAGTATAAAAGAAAGGGGAAGAGAAGCCGATTGGGGCAGATAAGAGACAAAGGCCTTATCTAAGGGCAAAGAGCGCAGCTGCCCACTTTTTCTCAAGAGCTGCGACTCGATGGCGTGGGAGATCCCCTCTAACAGGGTGGAGGCTTGCTCTTGTTTTAAAGCGAGCAGTGCCTCTTGATGCCATTTGCCAGGAAGCCTTTTCATCTCTGCGTTAATCTTGTGAAGTTTTCCTTGGAGTAATTGTCGTTCTGAGCGGAGCAGTTGAGAAGAGGTGTTTTTCAGCGCCTGGATTTTCTCATTTAAAAGATGAAATTGACTCTGCTTAAGATCCACCATCTGAACTAGATATTGAGAGAGAAATCTTTTTTGAGCTTCTAACATCTCTTTTAGTCGATCTTGCTCTCCCACACTTCTATTATTAGAATCTTTAAGCTGTAGAGCAATTGTACTAGCTTTATTCACAAGATTCTTAGTGACCTCATCTTCAAAGACACAGCCTAGAGTGGAGAGCTCAAACCCCGGTAACTGGAGCTGCGTTTGTAAAAATTTGAGTTCTTGAATCTGTGATTCTAAATGATCTTTTTGAACTGTATGCTCTCCGAGCAAGCTCGTTACGCTTTGTAAATTCAAGTTTTCAGAAGGAAGGGGTTTTTCATTAAAACAAGAGAGCCGATCGAGCTCTAAGTCAATATCGAATAACTTTAAAAAATACCCGTTTTTGGAAAGGGAGAGGGTTTCTGCTTCTTGTGCATAGTCTATAAACCCTCCCTCTATACTATGTTGTAAATAGTGCCGATGCTCTAAGAGGGCCTCTTTATATTGAGCAATGACGACATCCCTTTGCTCATAAAGCTGAGCTAGCTGAGACTCACTCTCTTCATTTAGTGCAGCTTGGTAGTGGTCCATAAGACCATTTATCACCTCTTCTCCCAGGCGCTTTGTAGGAGCCTTCCACTCTAGAGCCACCATCCCCTTATCCGTTTTAAAGGGGGTTATCTTTAACATTTTTCGCAGACGACGCACCTCTTTTATCCACGGGAAGATTTTAAGTGGATACAAAAGGTGGGGCTTGGCCGCTTTGGAGATCTGGGTCAGAGTTAAAACCCCGAAAGGAAGTGTCATCTTGGAGCCAAGGAGAGCTTTTGCTAAACTCTTTTTGTCTGAATCAAAGATCTCCCACTCCCCGCTCTCATCGATCCCTATCCACAGTTTTAGGAGTTTTTCATTAGCGATGTGCACATCGCTAAAAGAAAACACCTCTTCTTCAGGAGAGGGAATCTTCCCTTGTGCCCATAGATTCCCCTTCACAAGGTGCCACACCCTTACAAGAGGGGACTCTACAAAACATTTTACTTGAAGCCCTTGTTCTTCAACGATTTTCCCAAGAAGAGTATTTGACTGCATGGTTGCAATAATAGAATTTGTACTCGTACTGAGTGTTGAAGGGGAAAACATCTCTTTCATTTTAGAATTGATTTGTCCTTGTGACTGCACTACCTTTAATAGAGCTTCACTCTTGTAGGTGAGGGGTTGGAATAAAAAAACAAGGACTGTGCAACAAGCTGCCAAGACAGAAAAACTCCATAGAGAGGCTCGATGTCTGATGTAAAGCCTTTTTAAATCGAAAAACGTCAACACCAGAGGAGTTTCTATTTTCATGGGACCTCGATCCCTATTGAATTAACACCCTTCGTAATCAAATCAAGTGCAATAAATGTGGGCAACAAATCGTTGACAAAGCGGTTCCATTCTGAAAGGGGCCTTGCCGCCACATACACGATGTCCCCTGGGATGAGAAGCATGCTATCTGAGGGCAGGCGGATCACGTGCTCCCAATTGAGTGTATAGATCTTGGGATGCAAAATATTTCCCCGAATAATTTGGATGTAGGACTTATCCCCAGAGGCTAAAATGCCTCCTGCCTCTCCGATAGCCTTTCTCAGTGTCATAAATCCATCGGGCAAGTCTACAACACGCTCTTTGCACACTTCTCCAAGAACCATAAGTGTCGAAGAGGAAGCGTCAGCGATATAGATCTTATCTCCCCCCCTCATGACCACATTCTGATTCATATCCCCCTCTTTCAATAATTTAAAGAGATCGACTGGCAACAAACTATTTTCCCGAATGACATAGCTCTTAAATAAATTGGCATTTCCCGGCACTTTGGCAATCGAGAGCGCTTCAAACAAGCGCAACCGCCCATCGACAGCAATACTTGGCACCTGGACGAGCCCTGCCAGTTCCACCTTCCTTAAAATCCTATCTTTGTAGGAGATAAAGACATTCACATCTCGAATTTGCTCTCTATAGAGCTCTTCAATTTTTTTCTGCGCTTGATATAGAGTCATCCCCGCCACCTGAGCCGGAGGAAGATCTGGCAGATGCACACACCCATCTGTCACGCGAAACCCCACGATAGAACCGATCCTCTGTACAGAATCTACAAGGTCACTGCGTGTAGGATGGTAAAGGGCAATTTGTAATACATCCCCATTGTTAATTACGTCTTGGTATTCATTTAATAGCTCTTCAGAGAAAGGCTCATACTCTTTTCCTTCCATCGATAAAATAGAAAACTTCCCTTCACGAATCCGATAGGAATCCATCACGAAATCTTCCGCCCCGAGGAGATCACTTCCCCGATACGGAGGGTTGGTACACCCCCATAGGCAGACTAGAAGGAAAAAGAAAATATTCAAGTTGCGAACATCTTTCTGAAATCGCATAGTAAAAGCATCCTATTTGTGTACCTTAAAATGAGATCCATCTTCATTACCGGCATCGCCGGCTTTATCGGTTTTCATCTGGCAAGAGCCCTCAAAACCAGGGGCGATCGCGTTTGCGGCTGCGACAATTTTAATGACTATTACGACCCCGCCCTAAAAAGAGAGCGTGCACACCTTCTCTCCTCTGAAGGAATCCCCGTGTACGAAGAAGAGATCACCGACAAAGAATTTCTTGTACACACCCTCGATCAAACAAAGGCCACACACCTCGTTCACCTCGCTGCACAAGCAGGCGTACGCTACTCTCTGTCCCATCCAGAAAGTTACGTCCACAGCAATCTAAGCGGCTTTGTACAAGTGTTAGAAGCTCTTCGCCTTTTTCCCCACATCAAATTCATCTATGCTTCCTCATCTTCTGTCTACGGGCTGAATACTAAAGTGCCCTTTACTGAAACTGACCCTGTAGACCACCCCGCAAGTTTCTATGGCGCCACCAAGAGGAGTAACGAGCTCATCGCCCACAGCTATCATCACACGTATGGGCTTCACTGTACGGCTTTGCGCTACTTTACCGTCTATGGCCCCTGGGGGCGACCCGATATGGCTTACTTCTCTTTCACAAAGGCCATCTTAGATGGCACACCCCTCACCGTTTTTGGAGAAGGGAAATTAAAGCGCGATTTTACTTACATCGACGATATCGTACAAGGGACAATCGCTGCAATGGATTTGGGAGCTCCTCTTGAAATTTTTAACTTAGGAAATCATTTCCCCGTCAGTGTGATGGAACTGATTGCGTGTTTAGAAATGCATCTTAAGAAAAAAGCACAAATCCACTTTGCTCCAAAGCCCCAAGGGGATGTCGCCATCACCTATGCCGAGATCTCCAAAGCTAAGCGTGTACTTGGATTTACTCCTCACACATCTCTACAAGAAGGGTTGAAATATTTCGTTGCCTGGTATATGAAGGCGCTGGTAAACAATCGTTAATTATGCGCTTTTTCCTCCTCATTTTCAGTTTTTTTTCCTCGTTTTTGTTATATGCAGAAAAAAAGGAACCAATCCCTTCTCACCTAATGGTAGGCCCTGGATTATTCGATATCGACCGCTCCCATCCTCGATTTTTCACTCAGCTCGAATACAGATGGACTGTCCACTTTCCCCACCTAAGACCCCTCGCCGCTTTTTTCCTTACCACAGATCAAAACTTTTTTGTCTGCGGCGGAGTTAGCTACGATATTTATTTTGGAAGGCGGGTTGTATTCACTCCCAGCTTTGCACCGGGACTCTACTATCACGGCAAGGGAAAACATTTGGGATTTCCCTTAAATTTCAGATCCGCTGCAGAACTTGCCTTTGTCTTTAAAAACCAGTCCCGCTTCGGCGCTCAGTTCAATCACATCTCCAACGCCCATATTTTATTTAAGAACCCGGGCGTTAACTCTTTATTTATTTTCTACGCAATCCCCTTTGCTTCCAAAAAAGCATCGGGTAAAAAGTCGAGTAAGCTAGACGCTGTCACGCAATAAGAGGTGAGGGCTCTTGCCGCTTTCTCTCCAGCAACTGCATGTAAGTGCACGGCTAAGGCAGCTGCCACCCTCGAGGAGAGCCCCTGAGCAATTAACGCCGCAACGATCCCTGCCAGCACATCTCCAGCACCCGCTGTCGCCATCCCTGGATCTCCTCTCACATTGATCAACGGAGAGGTGTGAGGATGAAAAATCCACGTCACAGCTCCCTTCAGGATCAGTGTGACTCTTTTAGCTTCTACGTAAGCTTGACACCTCTCTTCAAGAGAAAAGCCCCCCAGCTCTCCAAGGATTAAATGTATCTCCCCTCGGTGGGGAGTCAGCACTGTGCCGGCAGGAAAAACCCAAGAAGGGTGGGCTTTTAAAAAAAAGAGGGCATCGGCATCTAATACGAGGGGTAAAGGGATCTCTTTAAATAGCCTATTTAAAGAGCGCTCTACCTCTTTTGTCCTTCCCATTCCGGGGCCGATGAGGACCACCTTTGCACGCGCTATCTCATGGTGAAGAGAACCCATTTCCTTACCATCCCAAGCCTCTTTGATCAATTCATGGGGAGCATTTCCGAGCTCCATTCCGAAGGGATGAAAAAGGCGTACAACACCCGCTCCCGAGTGGAGAGCCGCACTGCAGCTAAGGAGAGCAGCCCCCGCCATGCTGATAGATCCGGCGATGGCTAACACGTAGCCAGCCTCATACTTGTGCCTCGTGCGTTTTAGAGGGGGGAGAAGTTTGCACAGCTCCTCTTGATGCGTTAGGAAGGCTATCTCTTTTGCTTCTTCCACTTCTTTATCTCGAAGTCCAAAGTCAATGGGCCTCAACTCCCCCACATAATTCCACGCTTCATTGAGAAAGCAACCCAGCTTGGGAAATCCTAAATACAGAGTCTGTGTCGCACGAATCGCGCTAGACACCTCTCCCGTATTTCCGTCTATTCCCGAGGGGATGTCAATGGATAAAATGGGAAGGAAAGAGGCGTTCGCTTTCTTGATGACAAAGGCCAGCATGTCTTCTGCTTTTCCCCGAAACCCCGTTCCCACTAAACCATCGAGTAAGACCCCTTGTAAAAGGGGGAAGGAAAAAGCTCCTTCTACAACTTCATAGGCTTTTCCCCCCGCACAGAGGAAACGCTCATGCATCTGCTGTGAAAGGGGAGAACATTCTTGAGCGGGGACAAGCTGGAGAGCTGTCACGCTAAATCCCCGCTGCATGAGATGAAACCCCGCTACGTAGGCATCTCCTCCATTATTCCCCTTTCCTATGAGGAGCGTCACAAGAAGAGGGTATTGACGCCCCCGCACGAAGCGCTCTACTTCTATTGCAATAGAACACCCTGCCTTTTCCATAAAGGCAAGCGCAGAAGCTCCCCTCTGACAAGCCCTCTCTTCGAGAGAGGCCATTTCGCTTACTTTTACAATCTTTACTCCTTCAATCGATGAGCCTATCACAGATGTTCTTCCTTGATCGCACGTTGAAATAATGCTTTCACAGCTTCTTTTGGATTTAAATTCTCATAGAGAATCGCGTGGATGGCTTCTGTGATGGGAACGGGGATTTTATGCTTTTGAGCAAGCTGAAATGCTGAGACACAGGTATAGGCCCCCTCCACTACCATCCCGATTTGCTTTTGCGCTTCTTCCTTTGTGAGTCCATCCGCAATTAACCTTCCAAACATATAGTTGCGACTGAGTTTAGAAAGGCAGGTCACACATAAATCCCCCATACCAGAGAGGCCATTTAAAGTTTCTGGATTACACCCCTTGGTTACAGACAATTTGCGAATCTCGTGTAGTCCTCGCGTCATAAGAGCCGCTTTCGTATTGTCTCCAAATTTGAGCCCATCTGCAATCCCGCAGGCAATCGCGATGATATTTTTCATTGCTCCTCCAAAAGCCACTCCGCTGATATCGGCATTGGGATATACCCTAAAAAAGGGGGTCGAAAACAGATCGGCAATCTGCCTCATTAAAGAAAGATCAAATGAAGAAGCTACAACCGATGTGGGCAACTCTTGAATCACCTCTTCGGCATGGGAGGGCCCACTGAGACATCCCACAAGAGGGCGCCTTGTCTCCCCCAGTATCTGCACCACCACTTCGGGAAGCAAAAACCCGCTATTCTGCTCAATCCCCTTGGATGTGATGACGATGGGCACATCTACTCCTCCAAGAGACGAGATCTTCTCGAATACAGGGCGAATCCCCTTCGATGTCACCGATTCGATGACCCACTCCGCTCCTCGCAGAGCTTCTTTTAGATCTGCTGTAAATAAGACCTGTTTGTCTGCCTTAATTTTGGGAAGTTTAGGGTGCTCTCGCGTCTCTGTAAGACGTGTGGCAAATGCAGGGTCAGCCGTCCACAAAATCACCTCATGCCCCTTCGATGCTAAGAGAGATGCTAGACAAAACCCCCAGGTTCCCGCTCCTAAATACGCAATCTTCATTACTCCTCTTAGAGGGAATTGCAAAACTCCATTTGGGGTCCAAAAGCGCCCTTTTAGCGCTTTTGGACCCCAAATGGAGTTTTGCAATTCCCTCTTCAATTTAAGTATAGCTCGATAAAGTCCCATTAGACAAGACTTTTTCTCGCGAAATTGCCTCCACCAATGAGGGTATCCTGAATTTAAGAAAGAATTTTATTTTCGCCTTTTTCGGCATCTTTGAAGTCAGTTTTTTCATCCATGTGGCTCACACATTGAGACTATTGCGCAATGGTCTCAAATTATCTCTTGTTTTTTTTGTGTACATAATTTTTCTTTCCTAATATAAGTGGTAAAAGAAAGGTAGACTTTTGTTGGTTATGTGGGTCTTTTTTTCTACATTTACAAAAAAGAGGAGAAAATAGAGCAATGGGATCATTTATTTTAGGAGTTGTATTTTTATTGATGTTTTCTGGCGTGTATGCGCAGGAGAAGGACAAAGATAGTGCACCACAAAAAGCGGGTTGTTGCCCCTACCAGATGCCAGAAGTGCCTATGACAACTGGATACAATGCGCCAGCGAACATTCATGTTGGAGACAAAGGAAGAGTTGACGTCTGTGTGTCTGCTAGCTTTCTCTACTGGCAGCCAATTCAAGATAATATGGGCATCGCCTTAGTGCAGAAGGAAAGCAGTGTGACCACTGTTCCCAATAGCGACCTTAAGAACCGCTTTGTGCAGATGCACTTTGATTTTGTTCCAGGCTTTAAAGTGGGCTTGGGAGCCAATCTGCGGAAAGACAACTGGGAAAGCTATGTAGAATATACAAGGGTGCATGGGACTCATAAGGCTTCATCTAATGGCACTTCTTCTTCTGCCCCTACGATTTATGTCACAGAGCGGATGCAATCGATTTTTCCTCCAGAAATGGGAGCCGCGATTTCCTCTACTTCTTCGACTGTCACGCCCGCTTACGAGACAGCGCGCGCAACTTATAGAAACAACCTTGATTTTATCGATGCGGAACTCGCCCGCTCCTATTATGCAGGAAAATGTTTAACTTTCCGCACAGCTCTTGGTGCTCGTTCTGCTTGGATTTTGCAACATTTCTATAGAACCTACGTCGTCACTAACGATCCTACTACAGCAAGACAGCTGGATGTAAATGCAAATTCTAATTCATGGGGTATCGGTCCTAGAGTAGGGTTGGATATGAATTGGTTATTGGGATGTGGATTTCGCTGTTTTGGATCTGGCTATGGGGATATTTTGTACACATGGTATAAACTCCATGACAAGACATCCGTTACATTTTTCAACCCAGAATTTGCAGAAGACAGAGCAGGGGTTGATTCCAATACGTTTACTACAAAAGATAGACAGCACAGTCTAAAGCCTCACGTGGATTTAGAATTGGGATTTGGATGGGACACCTATTTTGCTAAAGATAAGTGGCATATCGACCTCTCTGCTGCCTATGGATTTCAAGTCTTTTTTAATCAAAACATGTTCCGGCACTGGGATGGTTTGTTGCCTGCTTGGAATACTGTCCCCTATGGGAATTTGTATGTAAACGGATTAACCGTTACAGCAAAGCTGGATTTCTAAAGAACCTAAAAATCGAAGAAAAATTTTATTGGGATAGGTTCAATAAAAGCGCAAGGGGATGCCATCTGATCAAATAGATAGGGATCCCCCTTTTATTAACCCGAGTTAAAAATTAAAAAGATTTTTAGCTGGTTTGCGGTCGTTGGAGAACGGGAAGTTCATGAGATAAAGCTAATAGAACAAGGGGGCTTTAGACGCAAAATTGCCCTTCCCTCAATGGCTAAAGTCCAGTTATACCCAAAGAACTTCAAACGTTGGCTTTCCTCAGCGTCGTTAGCCACTGAATTCGGTCCCATCTGCATCGCCCAACTCATTCGAGTTGAGCTGCTTCGATGTCGGCTTCGCCTGGGCCAAATTCAGGGCAACTTCTTGAGGAAAACCAACGTTTGACGTTGTTTGGGTATACAAAAAATTGATAGTATCAGCTTTCTAAGCGCAAGAAGAACCTTTATCCTCAGCTATTTACGTAACAAGGCCGTTCTAAACTAATTTAACAGGAATAAAGTTCAAGTAATCGCAAGAAGCGAATACGTAATTTACTCCGCGCGCTTTACCGAAGGGCAAAGAACCAGGGCGGATGTTGTGCAAATGCCCAAAGACACAGGTGTCGATCTGAAATTCTTCGAGTAAAGAAGACGCCCTTGAAGAAGAGAGGTCTGCTCCAATGGGAGGGTAGTGAGTCATGGCAATTTTGCGTGATGCTGTTTTGGGGATTTGAGAAAGACTCAAGCGCAACCGCTCGAGCTCTCTTACAAAGATCTTTTCATCCTCTTGCGGCGCTTGAGCTCCCTCCTCAAGGGTTTTAGTGCGCTCTCTTGGGTTATCTTGAATGACCGTAAACGCCCCAAAACCATATTCGGGCGTATCCCAAAGGCGACTTCCTGCAATCGCAACTTCTTTCCATAAATACACATTATTATGAATACAGTGGATGGAAGGGGGGATCACTTTGCCCATTTTTTCCAAAGAGCTCCACCAGTAGTCGTGGTTCCCACGTAGGATCACCTTCGTCCCAGGAAGGGCATCGATCCACTGAAGGTCAATAAGAGCCTCCTCCAAGCGCATAGCCCAAGAAATATCTCCTGGGATGAGGATGAGGTCCTCTTGAGAAATCAATCGTTTCCAATTCGATGCAATTTTTTCTGCATACTGTTTCCACGCAGGCCCGAATACTTCCATTGTTTTGGACGGCACGCCGAATGCCAAGTGTACATCTGAAAGAACCCAAATAGACATGCTACTCAAAATTAAATTAAAGAACCTGAGGGAATTGCAAAACTCGCTTTGCAATTCCCTCAAAGAACGAAACCGTCGGGAACATGTGTTCCCGACGTCACAATAATAATCCCATCGCGAATAAAAACACCATCTCCATCAAAGGTTTGCAGCTGTTCTTTATTAATTAATTTGACCCGATTGCCGACGCTTGCGCCCTCATCAAGGATCGTATTTTCAAGATGGCAATCTTTTCCTACTGTGTAAGGATCTTTCGGAAACGATTCATAGAATAGGGAACCGAGCAAAATCGAGTTGCGCACAAGCGTATTTTGATCTATTTTAATATTGATTCCCACGATACTACCGTTGACTTCTTTTGCCTCGATGATGCTCCCTTGGGAAATGATACTATTATGGATATAAGATTCCTTGATAAGCGGGCTTGGCAAATTATGGGGATGTGTAAAGATAGGGTTGTGTGTATCATATATGTTCAAACACTTTTTTTGAGATAAAAGAGCCATATTGGCGTTATAGTAAGCTCTGATGGTCCCAATATCTTCCCAATACCCTTTATACACATAAGTTGCAATATTCCCCTTTTTCACACACAAAGGGATCAAATCTTTGCCAAAATCATCTCCCTCTTGATTCACAAGATCTAGAAGAGCTTTTCTTTTGAAAATATAAATCCCCATCGATCCCAAATAGTGATTTTTAGCAGGGTTAGCAAGAAAATGTCCTTGTAGAAAAGAAACAGAAAGCTCATAGCGCTTTAAAATGTTAGGGTCGGTCGGCTTTTCAACAAAGTCTACAACCTGACCTTTCTCATTAATTTTAAGTAACCCCATCCTACACGCTTCTTCTTCTTGAACGGGAAGTGAGGCAATGACAAGATCTGCTTTTTGCATTTTTGTAAACTCTAACATCTCTATAAAATCGATGTTGTATAATTGATCCCCCGATAAGATAAGAAAATACTCGGCACTTGATGTTTCTAAATGAATCCTGTTCTGCCGAATTGCGTCCGCCGTTCCCTTAAACCAAATTTTGCTCTGAGAGGTCTTTTCTGGACAAAGCATGTGAATGGGCGTCTGCTGAAATTCATCAAATTGATAGGTTTCAAAAATGTGCTGCTGGAGTGAGGAGGCAAAATATTGAGAAATAATAAAAATCCTCTCCACTCGCGCATTAAGAGAATTAGAAATAGGGATGTCAATGAGACGATATCGCCCTCCAAAACATACAGATGGCTTACATCGAAATTGCGTGAGGGGATATAAACGCGTCCCTTGCCCTCCTGCCAAAATCACACTTGCCACTTGATTGAGATGCTGTCGAGGGGTGTGGGGCATTGCATTCCCATGATGACGTTATAAAAAAATTTATATAACATTTAAACTAATTATTTATCAATCCTTATGAAAAATATCTTTTATGAAATCTCCCGTTTATTTAAAATTAAATTTTTAGCTATGCTTTCAACTAGAAAGCCCAATGGAAGGTTATAAAAAATTGCATTAAATGAAAAATTCTTCCCACAACAAGTTAACCGTTCTTAAAACGGTTTGGAGGTTAGCTTTAACGACCCCATGCTTTCTGACGGCATTTACCTATCAAACAACTTCAACTGGTACCTTTTGGAATGTAAATTCCCATTGGACAAGTAGCGATGGGGGGACTACCTTTCCCGGCGCCGCTGATAACGCGACAGTTTTAAATTCTACTACCATAAGCACTAGTCCAAGCGTACTGACTGTGACTGTAAATGGAACATCCCTGTCAATTCAGTCAACGCGTACGCTTCTTATTCAAGGAACAACAGTCTCTGCAGTCACTGTAGGGGACTCTGCCAGCATTGGGGGCTTAGGAAATCCTGTAGGCTCTCTTGCTCTGCAAGGAGGAGACGGATCTGGCATCACTTTTAATGGTTCTACAGGGACGTCAACCATCTCTGCGCCGATTGCGTTTGGATTTGGAGCCAGAACGATCAGTGTTAGTAATAGCTCTGCCTCAATTGGGTTATACATCACGGGACTTATAAATACTGGCTCCATTACAAAAATAGGTCCTGGCGTATTGGGATTGAGGGGGAATAACACCTTTCCAGGAGGCATCACCCTCAGCGAAGGGACCATTGCTACAGGAACCACTTCAGGCTTGGGAACTGGTTCATTGACAATGTCTGCAGGAACGACTTTAACATTTAGTGCTGCAGTCACAGCATCCAATGCAATCTCCCTATCTAGCACAGGAGCCATCATCGATGTCTCAACAGCCTCTAGCACCCTGTCTGGAATCATCTCAGATGGAGGTTCCGCTGCTCTAACTAAAACGGGGAGCAATACCCTCTCTTTGACGGGGGTCAATACATATACAGCAGGAACCTCTCTTAATGCAGGAACGCTTGCAGTGGGCAACGCATCAGCTTTGGGAAACAGCGCTGGAACCTTGACTATGACAGCTGGAACTACTCTTGCTTTTATCTCCGCTGTCACAGTTGTCAATCCCATTAGTTTATCGACGACAGGAGCCAGCGTCAATGTCACAACAGCCTCTGGCACCTTATCTGGAATTATTTCAGGGGCTAGTGCAATGCTCACAGTGACTGGTCCTTCAAATACACTCACCCTTGTTGGAGTAAACACTTATGGGGGCGGGACATCAATTAACTCAGGGACAGTAGTCACAGCTGCAGCAAGTGTGTTGTCCTCCACAGGAAGCATGACAATTGCTGGAGCTGGCACGCTGCGCGTTGCTGTAGCAAGCCAAACTGTGGGGGATCTCTCAGGATCGGGCAACCTCATTGTAGATACAGGACTTACTCTGACAGCTGGCACATCGAATTCAACCACATTCTCAGGGACGATAAGCAGTGCAGGAACATTCATTAAAGCAGGCAGCGGAACTCTTACTCTATCCGGAAGTAATGGGTATACAGGAGGAACCTCTCTTACTGTAGGAACTATAGGATTAGGCAATGCAACAGCTCTGGGGACTAACACCTTGACCATGACAGCGGGGACCACTCTTGCATTTACATCTGCTGTCACCGTTGTTAATCCCCTCAGTCTGCTCACAACAGGAGCGATTGTCGATGTCACAACAGCCTCTGGCACCTTATCTGGAATCATTTCAGGGGCTAGTGCAATGCTCACAGTGACTGGTCCTTCAAATACACTCACCCTTGTTGGAGTAAACACTTATGGGGGCGGGACATCAATTAACTCAGGGACAGTAGTCACAGCTGCAGCAAGTGTGTTGTCCTCCACAGGAAGCATGACAATTGCTGGAGCTGGCACGCTGCGCGTTGCTGTAGCAAGCCAAACTGTGGGGGATCTCTCAGGATCGGGCAACCTCATTGTAGATACAGGACTTACTCTGACAGCTGGCACATCGAATTCAACCACATTCTCAGGGACGATAAGCAGTGCAGGAACATTCATTAAAGCAGGCAGCGGAACTCTTACTCTATCCGGAAGTAATGGGTATACAGGAGGAACCTCTCTTACTGTAGGAACTATAGGATTAGGCAATGCAACAGCTCTGGGGACTAACACCTTGACCATGACAGCGGGGACCACTCTTGCATTTACATCTGCTGTCACCGCTGTTAATCCCCTCAGCCTGCTCACAACAGGAGCGATTGTCGATGTCACAACCGCTTCTGGCACCCTGTCTGGAGTCATCTCCGATGGAGGGTCCGCTGTTCTCACTAAAACGGGAAGCAATACTCTGTCTTTAACGGGAGCTAACTCCTATACAGCTGGGACCTCGCTGAATGCAGGGACGTTGGCAATCACCCACAGCAGTGCCTTAGGAGCTGGAACGCTGAGTATGGCAGCGGGCGCCACATTCGCCTTGGGAGATGCCCTAACAGTCGTAAATAAGGTCACTTTTGCCGGAGCTGAAACCCTTGTTGTCGACACAAGTAGCAGCTCAACGTTGAGTGGGATCCTCTCTGGGGTAGGGGGCTCTTTTACAAAAACAGGGGCGGGGACACTTTCCCTATCTGGAACAAATACTTATAATACCGGTACGACGCTAAGTTTGGGAACCCTTGCCTTAGCGAGTAACAACGCCCTTGGGTCAGCATCTCTTACGATGGCAGATGCTACAGTGTTAAGTTTAACTCCAGGATTAATAGTTTCTAATAATGTTGTCCTTGGAGGAGCTGAGACGATCGATGTTTCTTCTGCGGGGTCGAGTACTTTAAGCGGAGTCCTATCTGGAGTGGGGGGGTCCTTCACCAAGACGGGCGTAGGGACATTGATCCTCGGTGGAGCCAATACGTATGATTCAGGAACAACGATTACGACAGGAACAGTACAGACGGGGATTGCAAATGCTTTGCCCAATGGGAAAAATATCTCTATAGGGAGTTCTGGAACATTACAAATTTCTGTAGCTTCACAAACTATTGGGGACATGACCGGTTCGGGAGCTGTCATCATCGATGCCTCTCGCACACTCACCCTGGGCACAGCTAC
>JAHFTN010000116.1 GCA_023269365.1 Chlamydiota bacterium
ATTGTCGTGTACAGAGAGACCGGACAAAAATTGCTTATTTTTTAAGCCCAAAAAATGGGGGTTTACGAAAAATTTTTCGCAAAATCCCTCAATCTTCAAGGGGATTTTTTTCTAGCGGGAATTACTGTAATGCTACGAGCAGTTACGGGCCCTCGAGCTGTTGCTTTAGCAAAGACCCCAAGGAACCCGCCCTCCATCTTATTTGGCAAACTAAAGAATCGAAAGCACCTGCTCCCTCTAGTGCATCCAGGTAGTGTATACCCAAACTACTTATAGAGTAGAGGAGTCGATATCGAAGCAGCCCAACTCGAATGAGTTGGGCGATGCAGAGGGGACCAAATTCAGCGGCTAAAGACGCTGAGGAAAACCAATAGAGCCAGGAGGCTTTAGACGCTTTAATTGCCTCCACCAATGGCTAAAGTCCAGTCAGGATGAAAAATTAGACCTGCCAAAAAAAATAACACAAAGTCGAGGTTTACAATAATCCAAAAAGTATTTTAGGATGCCTTACAAGTCATTTATTTTTTTGCACTCGCAGCAAAGAACAAACTATTTTTTTAAATGAGGCGGTTCTCAAAATTTCAGGGCCCCGAAAAATCGATGGTATGAGTGGATTTTTGCTAGGAGAGCCCTTCGGCACCCTCCCCCTGTACCCTTTGATAAAACCCTAACCTGAACAGGGCAGGGAAGGAAGAAAGACGATTTTGCGATGTCCTGGAGTTTTGAGAACCGCCTCGAAGGAAGCTACCCATACGTAAGGTCTTTGAAGCTATGAAAGAATTTCAGAAGCGCTACTGGATGGAACTGGCCTTGTGTGCCTCGTGTGTGTCTCTTATCTACTCGCCACTTGCCTATAGTGCGCTAGACAATGAGCTCCTTGTGGCAGAAAGGGAAACGGAAGCCTCTACAGAGAAAAAAGATGTCTATACGATCAATTTTAATAACGTATCGATCATCGAGCTGATCCGTTTTACAAGCAAGATTTCAGGACTTAACTTCGTATTTGAAGAGACCGATCTGCAGTTTTCTGTGACCCTTGTCTCTGAAGAAGCAGTTACAGCAAAAAGCATGCTCGCAGCGCTCTCTCAGGTGTTGAGGATGCATGACTTGAGTCTGCTCGAGCAAGACGGCAATGTACTGATTACAAATAGCAAGAAGATCAACCAGATCCCCACCATCGTCTCTACAGATCTTCCCTTATCCCACGCCGGGAATGCAGCACTTATCACGCGTGTATTTAGAATTAAAAATGCCAACGTCGCTTCCCTTGCAAACATCATCCGCCCGATGGTATCGGATACAGCGCTCATCGAGGTGTCTGCAGAGACAAGGCAACTCATCGTAACAGACATCACAACCAACGTCGATCAGATCGCAGCGCTGCTTACAAGCTTAGATGCTCCTCATACCTCTCTCGATGTCGATGTCTACAAAATAAAAAATATCGCTCCCGCGGAACTGATCTTGCTCGCACAGCAGATCTTGACCCCCTTTACAGAGGGCAATCCCCTAGTCTTTGTCCCTCAAGTGAACACCAACTCGATCTATGTGGTTTCGACTCCCTACCTCATCGACCGGGCGCTGAACTTGATGGAAGATTTGGATGTGCTCCCCTCTGCAGAAGGACCCGCCTATGAGAGACCCACAGAAAAGTCCTCTTTCTTTATCTACCATCCCCTCTACCGCTCTGGAGAGGCTTTGGAGCAAGAGCTCTTAAATTTAGCCTCTAGCTTGCAATCGGCAGGCCTTTCTGATCCTGCCTTCTTATCCACTCTCAATTCAGTGAAGTGGACTCCCACCACGAACTCCCTCGTCTTTACAGGAGATCCCCAATCGGTTCAAAAGCTTCAGGTGTTACTCCAATCGATGGATGTCTCCTCTTCCTCTGCTCCAGGAGCTAAGGGATTTTTCCTCTATAAACTACAAAATGCCCCTTGTGAGCGGGTGTTAAGCGAGTTAAAACAACTCTCCACCAAATTTTCCCCTACGGATATGGAGAATAAAGAACTCTTGGCGGCCATCAATGGGCTGGAGTGTGTGCCATCGAGCAATTCTCTTCTGATTTCCGGGACGATGAGTGCCATCGAGCAAGTAAAAGTTCTTATCGGAGAGTTTGACAACACAACAGGCAAACAGACTACGAATACAGCTTTCTTTGTGTACAAACCCAAGGTGTTATCGGGCCCTGAGATTGAAACGGCCCTTACCGCTCTTGTCAACGACCTCTCAGATGCAGGGCTTAGCGATCCCGCCCTTTTGCAGACGATTGCTTCTATGCACTACGTCGAGCTCACAGAATCGCTCATTTTCACGGGGGATCAAAGCTCTCTTGACAAGGTCAAAGCCCTCTTGCTGCAAATCGATTCGACAAGTGCAAGTAACCTCGCTGAAGAACTCGACAACAGCACCTTTCTCCTCTACAAAATCCAATTTGTCAATGAGCAGCAGCTAATCAACTCGCTGCAGGCCTTTGCCCAACAACTCGACCCTTCCACCTCCGCCAATAAACAGCTCGTGACTTCCATAAAACAGGTCAAATGGATTAAAGAAAATAATGCACTCTTATTCACAGGCCCCAAATCCACGCTCGATAAGATCTCCGATCTCTTAAAAAAGTTTGATGCCTCCTCTTTGGAAACCCCTCCCTCTTCTCGTACCGCTTCTGGCTTTGTGATCTATAACCCCCGCTACCTGTCGGGTCCCGATCTGATTTTGATCCTCCAAGAGTTCATGATCAACCTGCAGCAGTCGGGCGTCTCTGATCCTAGCTTGTACGATGCGGTAGCAAATTTAAAGTGGATCGACAAGACCTCTTCTCTCTTAATCTCTGGGGACTCTGAAGCGATTTCCCAGGTGCAGCAGCTCCTCACTCGATTCGATGTCCCCAATAAAGATGTCGCGATGCCCACCATCGAATCGATCGATAACACGAGTTTCCTCGTTTACAAATTGCAATACCATCCCGGTAACGATATCCAATCGGCTCTTAAACAAGTTGCCATCAGTTTAGAGAAGAACAAAACAACCCCACCGGAGCTCGTCCAGGCAATCGACTCTTTACAATGGATCCAGGTCACCAACTCGATCCTATGCACAGGACATCAAGACATCCTGGTTCGCTTAAAAGACCTAATTCAAAACCTCGACGCTCCCCTAAGACAGGTGTTCATCGAAGTGTTGATCATCCAAACGTCTTTGACCAACCAACAAAATTTTGGTCTTATGTGGGGAGGACAAGTCAAATATCTCAATAAGACCGTGCTTCAAACGGGCAATTTCCCCACCCTGAATCCCCCTAGTAATGTCCCCACAACGGCCAATCCCCCATTCTACAATAACTTACAGGCAATCAATGGGACCAATCCCCCCTCCAGCTCGAGCATTCCTTTCTCTACCGGTTTTGACTTAGGGGTCATCGGCGATATCATCATGCACAAGGGCAAATCGTTTCTCTCCCTAGGATCTCTCCTCAATGCCATCCAGTTCGATAAAGACACGACCATTGTCCTCAATCCCAAGATCATCACACAAGATAACCGACAATCCTCTATCTTCGTTGGGCAAAACGTTCCCTACACGGGATCGATTGTTACAACTGTGGGACAAAGTTCTCAACAAAGCACGGGAAACATCGAGTACCGCGATGTAGGCGTCAGCCTGACCATCACCCCCATTTTAGGGGATGATGATGTGATCACAATGAACATCGTGCAAGACATCTCTCAGCTGACAGATGGCGGGGATGTCAACACTTCGGGGACCTCTCTTACAGGAATCCAGACCTCTCATGCTCACATGGAGACGCGCGTCCATGTGCCCGACAACCACTTCGTTGCTCTGACCGGCATGATTTCTGACACCAAGACCCACTACAAAACGGGGATCCCTTGTTTGGGAGGCCTGCCCGTCGTAGGCGCTCTTTTTAGTGAGAACGACCGCACCGACCTCAAAGGCAATATCGTCATCTTTATCCGCCCTCAGATCATCAACACTTCGCAAGATTACAAAGCTGTCACAGAGCACCAAGAATGGCTCTATAAGGACAATGCGCGCCTACCTGTCCTCAAGGAGGAATTCGACGAGGGGATCGATTTGGTTAAGCTACCTGAGAATGAATGACTTGGAGCAAAACCCTCTATGAGCTATAGAACCTTGTTCTATAACTCGAATTCACGTATTCCGCTCTTCCGTAAGGATACAGAGGAACGTATTCCCCAGTTTGTAACTACTCAGCTACCCCTACTAAGAGAAGGGGATCGGGCAAGGTAACGGGCACGGTAACGTTCACGAAAGAAAAATCTGAGCCAGTTTTCCCAAATGCCCCAAGCCAATAAAATTT
>JAHFTN010000020.1 GCA_023269365.1 Chlamydiota bacterium
ACCTCGAAGAGAGCCGCTTAAACCAGTACAGAGAAATGTGGTGCAATCAGAAGTCTCCTCCCTCGAGGAAGAGCAATCTGAACCTCAAAGAGAGCGGCTCAAATCTTCCGGGATAGAGCAGCGCAAAAAAAGAGCGTGCGCACACAAGAAAAAGGAGACGCAGCGGCAGTTTAAAGAGTCGATATCCTCCAACGAAAATTAAGTTCCAAGGGGAATTCTCGTTAGCGGCTCTAGGTCTAGCCCATCAGATTTTCCTGTGCTCTTATGGCGATGGAATCCTAGGCCTGCAATCATGGCGGCATTGTCGAGAGAAAGGGACTTTTCTGGATAGTGCACTGTCAGCTCACTCCTAGAGGAAAAGAGCTCTTTTAGGCGGCAATTATTGCTCACTCCTCCACCACAAAAGATTGTAGAACAGTGGTGCAGCTTGGCTGCAAGCAGCGTTTTAGAGACGACATCTTTTAGAGCCACCTCCTGAAAACTTGCCGCCACATCTGCTTTTTCCCCTTCGGTGATGATGAGGGGCGCGTCTTTAGAAATGTTTTGCCCTTTTACGGTGTAGAGCACATTGGTCTTGAGCCCTGAGAAAGAAAAGTCTAAGGGGTGGTGCTTGACGTGGCCCGGCTTGAAAGGGAAGCGCCTCGGATCGCCCCGTTTAGCTAAAGCTTCGATGTGGGGTCCTCCTGGGTAGGGCAGGCCGAGAAGGGTTGCCACTTTGTCGAAGGCCTCCCCTAGGGCATCATCTTGCGTGCCCCCGAGGAACTGGTATTTGCCTAGTTCTTCTATCTTCACGAGGAAGGTGTGCCCTCCAGAGATAACGAGGCCTAAAGCGGGTAGCGCGACTTGTTCTAAATGCATCATCGCCGCAAAAAGGTGGGCTTCGACGTGGTTCACTCCAATAAAGGGGATTTCCCATGCATAGGAAAGGGTTTTGGCTGCATTTAACCCAATCAAAAGAGCTCCCACAAGACCCGGCCCTTGCGCTGCGGCAACGAGCTCGACCTCTTGGGGCGTTACTCCGGCTTCTTCAAGGGCTGTTTTAATCACGGGGATGAGGGCATCGATGTGGCGTCTGCAGGCAAGTTCTGGAAATACCCCACCAAAGGGGCTGTGCACATCGGTTTGAGAGCGCACAACATTAGAAAGGATCTCTTTTCCCCCTCGTACCAGCGCACATGCCGTCTCATCGCAACTGCTTTCAATCCCTAAAACAAGCATGATTTCTTATTTTTCATTAATGCCCAATAACTCTATCTCGAAAACGAGAGTCGTATTAGGGCCGATGACATTTTGAAAGCCGAGCTCTCCATAAGCTAAATAGTGGGGCACAAATACTTGCCACTTATCCCCCACCCTCATTAGTTGTAAGATCTCTGTCCACCCCGCCATGACTTTATTTAGGGGGGCAACAAGGGGCTGGCCCCTTTGGTAAGAGCTGTCAAAGACTCTCCCATCAAGGAAACTGCCTCTGTAGTCTACCTTTACATGATCAAAAGCTGTGGGGTGCCGGCCCGAATGGGATCCTGAGGAGAGAATTTTGTATTGAAGACCACTCATGAGAGTGATCACTCCCTCTTTGCCTTTGTTTTCGAGTAAGAAAGTCTCGCCTTGTCTCTTATTTTCTTCAGTGAGTTTTGCAAAGTGTTGTCTTTGTTGCAATTCAATCTGATTTCTTAGGGAAGAGAGGATCGATTGTACCTCAGCTTGCTGGAGTTGAGGGTCTGTTTCGGAAATAGCGTCCATAAAACCCTCTTTAAGACACTCGAGGTTTAACTCTCCGAATTGGTGTTTCAAGTTTCTCCCTGTCTCTAGACCGATACAGTAGCTCGCTTTTTCTTTTGTCGATTCCATGGGAAGTCTCCTCTGAAGTTTTTTTTATACCTAAACTACTTTAAAAGTTGGTTTTCCTCAAAGAGTTGCCCTGAATTTGGTCCAGGCAAAGCCGACATCGAAGCAGCTCAACTCGAATGAGTTGGGCGATGCAGATGGAACCAAATTCAGCGGCTAACGACGCTGAGGAAAACCAACTTTTGAGGGTGTTTGGGTATAACATAAAAATGTATAGACCATTTTCTATTGAGGAGCAAGTGTTTTTATGCTAAGATCTTGATCTAAAGTATTTAATTGAGAAAGTATGAAGCAGATCGTTGAGCAAGAAAGCCTTATTTTAGACGTCCTATCCAAAATGGCCCCAGAGAGTTCTAAAAACACTTTGCGCTCTTGGTTGCAGGCGGGAAGAATCACTGTGGATGGGCAACGAGTAGAAAGGGCCAATGCGCAGGTTATTCCGGGGCAAGAGGTGGTTTTAGGTTCTAAAGTGGCTTTCATCAAAGGGTCCCTTCGGATCGTACACGACGATGATCAAATTGTCGTATTGGAAAAGCCAGAGGGGCTCTTGAGTGTGGCAACCGATTTTGAGACAAGAGCCACTGTTCACGCGATGCTCAAGCGGCAATTCCATAACCGCAAAGTCTTTCCCGTCCACAGATTAGATCGCGAGACCTCGGGAATCATGCTATTTGCCTATACAGAAAAGGCGAGAGAGGAGATGAAACGCCAGTTTGAGCAACACCTCATCGATAAGACCTATTTTGCCATCGTAGAAAAAGAGATGCCCTTTGGGATTGGCACCTGGGAGAGCTACCTAGAAGAAGATGATTTCTATTACGTCAAAAGCACCAACGATTCGCAAAGGGGAAAGCTTGCCACGACACACTACGAAGTGTTAAAAACAGAGCGCAACCGCTCTTTGCTGCGCCTTAATCCCAAAACAGGGCGTAAAAACCAGCTTCGCGTTCACTGTACAGAAGCGGGGCACTGTATTGTAGGCGACAAAAAATATGGAGCCCTGACAAACCCGATCAAGAGGGTTTGTCTGCACGCTCAAAAAATCACCTTCACCCACCCCGCAACGGGGCGTTCCATGACCTTTATGGCTCCCTTGCCCGAGGTTTTTTCTAAAATCCTTAATTACAAGTCGCTTATCATTTAGTAATAAATATATTTAAAATTGCGCTTAATGGCAATTTTATGCTATTATTCATAATTAATAATTAATTTTAAATCGAATTTAAGGAGAATAAAATGCTTCCCTCTTTTACCAAAAGTTTAAGCTTGGTCCCTCCATGGGGCAATGGAATAAATCCACTAGAAGTTAGAAGGGGAGCATCGACTCCTGTGCCTAACCAAGATGAGTTAGCTTCCCCAAAAGACGAAATAGATAGTCTCGCTTCTTCTCCTCGCTCGAAAAGCAGCTCGCCCTCTTTTCCAAGCTCAGAGAGGGAGTGGATGCTCGTCAAGCCTTCAAAGCCTTCTTTTACAGAGATATTAAAAAAGAATATAAAAGAAATAGAACTTTTTTTATTGCCTATCAATGAAGGAGTCGTAGTTGAAGCCTTTTCTAAATTCAAGCGGTCGGTAAGTGTAGAGGGAGCTTTTGCATTCGTAGTTTCAAATACGTATGTAAGCTTTGTTTTTAACCAGCTCTTTCCAACAGGGAAAAAGTCAGAAATTGATGAGGCTCTCACTGAAAAGCCCGCTTTGTCTTTGCCATTTTGTGAAGAGGTAGCCGCTCTTATCGAAAGAGTGATTCATTGGGACTATGCGGGACGACTCTCAGGAGTTTATACTCGGAAATTTCTTTCTCAGGAGGTCAATGCAAAATTACAAGAGCGCTATCATCCTCCTATAGAAAGCTTAGCTAAAATTGTATGCTCTAAGTTTGAAGAGGTTGAACGGAAGAGTGGAATTGGCATATTTGGTGCTACAGAGAGATCCACTATAGATAAAGCTGTTAGAGCCTTGGTAAATAAAGAGCTATCATCTCTTTTGGAAAAAGGATTTTTAACACAGCAAACTAAAGAAATAGAAGCGCTCATAACACAAGAGCTGAACTATGCCGTTGCTTTGCGGGTAGGAGCTCGTTATAATTTGTTCGAAAGGCAATGGGTGCATGAGTTTTTAGAGGCATTTCCTATTCTCCCTCCCAAAGGTTATGTAAAAGACATCCCTCTTGAAACGAGATTAAAAAAGCTTCGAGTAATAGCCTTTGAGACTCTCAGGCAGAGAAAAAATGCACAAACTTTTGCTTTGGTGCTCAATGACCCTCCTACGAGAAGGAGGGTCTGCATGGCATTTTCTGAAGCGGTGGGCATTTGGAGCGGTTGTGAATTTACAGCCAGAGAAGCGGTTTTATCCGAGGCATTTAACAGCTTAGCTACGTTTTTTGTAAAGATCTATAAAAGGGAGGGACTGCAGAGCACAGGTAAAGTATTTGAAAATGACTTAAATCAATTGTCATGGCAAGAACTTCTTTCTCATGAGGTTATGAAAAAACATTTCAACATTTGGATAGAAGAGGAAGCTGACGCATATTTAAAGATGTTTACACAGCAAGTTGCCTTTCCTTTGTTGGTTAATAGAGAATCAACTATTCGAAATGAGCCAGCTCGAGATGTGGAAAAAAAATTCAAGGAAGAAATCGTTGGTCAATTTACAAATATCGTCTTAGAATTCAGAAAGAAAAGAGTTGCACTCTTCTTTAAAGAGAAGCTGAAAATGGTGTGCGACACATTGAAAGGCGCTTTAAATTTATTGTCAGAGCAAGAACTGCCTTCCCATAAAGTGATGCAAAGAGATTTCAGCATTTGGATAGAAGCTGAGGCTGAGGCATGCTTTAATGCCCTAGAAAGGGAAAAAGACTTCCCCTTGTGGGCTAATAGAGCATCGATTATCCTAAATAAGGAAGTTTCTGAGGTGAAAGCGGATTTTAAAGGGGAAATCGTTAATCAATTTACAAAGGATGTCTTAGATTTTAGGGCGAAAAAAGTTGCAGAGTTTCTTGGCAGTTCGCAAGAGGAAGTGCGTCCCTAAATTCATTCTGTATATCCATCAAATTCTTAATTCATATACACTCGTCTCTATCCTTACAATTTAGATAGAGATGAGCGATGCAGCGAAAAAAACTTGTCATTATTGGATCGGGACCTGCCGCATTCACGGCTGCCATCTATGCTTCGAGAGCGAATTTGGCCCCCCTCGTTTATGAGGGTTTTTTTTCTGGTCCCGCAGGGGGACAGCTTATGACGACGACGGAAGTGGAAAATTATCCGGGGTTTCCTGAAGGGATTACGGGGCCTGCTCTCATGGACAAGTTTCGCTCTCAGGCGGAGCGATTTGGCACCTCTATCCTTACAGAAGATGTTCTTACCGTAGATCTCTCTTGCCGCCCCTTTGTTGTGAAAGGGAAAACCACATCCGTTGAAGCTGATGCATTGATTATCGCCACGGGAGCAACGGCAAAGCGGTTAGATGTGCCGGGGACAAGAGACGGGGAATTTTGGCAAAAGGGGGTCACGGCATGTGCTGTATGCGACGGAGCGGCCCCTCTTTTTCGCAACAAAGATCTGTATGTGTTTGGAGGGGGAGATACCGCCGTTGAAGAGGCGATCTTTCTTACCAAGTACGGAAAAAAAGTCTTTCTCGTGCACAGAAGAGATGAGCTCAGGGCTTCTAAAATCATGTGTGAAAGAGCGTTGCACCATCCCAAAATCACCGTTCTCTGGAGCCATGTCCTTCTCAAGGTGACAGGAGATTCTGTAGTAAAACAAGTGGAACTTCAAGACCTCAAGACATCCAAGATCCATTCGCATGAGGCGGGGGGTGTCTTTTTTGCCATCGGTCACCAACCCAATACCTCCTTTTTGGGGGGACAAGTAGCGCTGCATTCCAATGGATATATTCGCATTAAAGAAGGGACTTCTTATACTAGCGTACCCGGTGTTTTTGCTGCAGGAGATGTGCAAGATCATGTGTATAGGCAAGCGATCACAGCTGCCGGGTCGGGGTGTATGGCCGCGCTCGATGCCGAGCGGTGGCTTTCTGCAGAGGGACACTTATGATGAAATCCCTCCTCTTTGCGTTCTGTGCAACGACCTCCCTTGTGGCTCTAGATACAAAACCTTGGCTGGGGGATGTGTACGCCTTTAGTTTCGAGAGTGGCTTTTCCTATGCCCACTTTCCTAAAGTGCAGGGAGCTTCCACGCAACTGAGATCTCCAGAGAATAGTCGCAACCTCGTGGCGGATGTAGGGCTTACCACCTCGCCCAATTGGGATGTGCAGCTAGAAGGGGAGTTTGGGCAAGCCAATTCCATTAACTGGGCCCTTCGCAGCGGAGCGATGCAGATCCGGTTTCTCTTTTTAAACGATGTGGTAGGGGACTTGTGCAGTTTTATCTGTGGGGTGAGTGTGAGGGGAGCCTCCTCCCATTTTCTTAAAAGTGTGAGCACTCCTTACGCCGCTGAGTGCAATATAGAGCTGAGTTCCGCTCTTGGCAAAGAATGGTCGTTGGGTCCTAACTGGACAGCGCGCACGTATGGGTTTTTGGCTGTAGGGCAAGCAAACCGAGGCTCTCCCTGGATCCGCCCCCTTCTTGTTGCAGAGTATAACCTTCTGAATCAACACCGCTTTACCCTATTTTCCAATGCTGATGTGGGTTTTGGAGGGAAACAAGGGGTCGATGTAGACCATTTTCACGGCTGGAGCCCTTTTCAGCACCAGTCGGTCGATCTGGGGGTCTCCTACGGGTGTGAGCTCGGCGTATACGGGAGGCTCACGGCTTCCTATGCAAGGCGCCTTTTTGCCCACAATTTTCCCGAGCGGATGAACCTCTTCACCCTGTCGTATTTTCTTCCCTTTTCCTTGTTTTAAAGGTACGCATTCAGCCAGTACTAATTCGTGTGCGTGAGCGGGCTCGAATTAGTACTGGCTGAATGCGTACCTTTAGTTGAGATTAAGTAGACTGCCTATATTAACTGCAATTCGCTGAGCATGAGCAATAAGTGAAAATAAATTTATTTATGTAAATTTATTTATGTATCTTAACATTTAATTTTTAAATAGAGTAAAATGCTCTATAAATTCTCTAGGCAAGGAGCTTACAATGACAGTTTCTAAAATTTTAAAATGCCCTGACGCATTAGGACTAGTCTTTGAATGTCTTCCCGCTACACAAGCCTGGCGAGCCAGGGGAACCTCTCAATTATTTCAGTCTGTTTTCAATGCATTACAACAACAAAGAACTGCTAAGGGCGAGCCCATCCCTAGATTTTATAGCTACAACGAGAGATTTGAATTAGCTAAGGTAAGAAAAGAGATCGCAATCCTAACCGCCACAATCGAGAACGTACCGATAACTCCCTCTATAGATGAGTTGAAAATGAGAGAAAGGTTAAGGGAGCTTGATTGCACTGAATCCAGTTTAATACGTGCCATTTGCAATAACACAGGGTTTTGTAGGGAACAAACTCTTGAGCGTCAGGAAGAAGCTCATTTTTCCTTTGACCAAAAAGTTTATAGCCTTTTTGGAGGTAGAAACGCATTAAAAAATCTTCCTCAACTCACTGAAGAACAGTGTGCTTTAGACTTTTATGCATTACTACGCAGTGTACACAAAAGTTCTGTTATAAGTAGAGTAATTGTAAATGCACTTAAAAATAAATTTTTAATTATTTCAAATTCTGATTCTAAGGTGGATTCGTACAAGGAGAATGGTGAAATTCAGCATATACCTTTAACTGTTTTTACATTGATCTTTAAAATAAGGAGAGGTTCAGGCTGGAGTGTTATAAGCAGTGTTGGCGATCAACGTAGCGTCTCATTGTCAGATGAAGAAATTACTAATTTAAGTGAAATTATTAAGAATAGTCCTGAATTCATTAAAAATAGTTTTTTTATTAAACATAAAAAAGAAGAAGAGGAGTTAGAACGCGTAAAAACTTTAAGAGATTCTTTCGAGGCACAGCTAGATTCTTTATTTGGGGTTTCTTTTCAATCATTTTTACCCACACTACCTGAGGTTTTTCTAGAAAATAGGCCGGGAACAAAAGAGCTTGATTTAGAGCTTTCTCATTTACGCATAGTTTCTTGTATGATGAGTGTTAAGAATTTTTTTCCCCCTAATTTTTTTATTTGTAACGAAAAGGGGGAAAAGCAATTTTTTGTAGCCGCTAAATTAGAATGTCTTAGTTGGGGTAGAACAGGCTGCCCAAAAAAAAGTTTTTGTTGGGTTAGTTTTGGCTCCCCCATTATTCCTCAAGGGACATACCTCCCTAATGAGAGTGTACAGATGAAGAAGAACGTCTATGTATTTGCATCCCAAGGTAAATTTGCGAATCCAGAAAGTTTTGCAGCTTTACAAGCGTGGATTACAGCACATAAGCCTCAGATCGAAAATAGAGAAGGGATGCCAAACCCCTATTTCAAAGGTGGGGAATAGACAGCTTCCCCCCGTTTCCTCTGTCACCTGTTTGGGGCTCGGGTTAATAATCCTAAAAAACGGCAGTTGCAAGCTGTAAAGTGATGCAAGATTTTGAGTCTGAATTGATTCCGACAGAGAGGCACATTTCCCAAGTGGTGAAGCGCCCCTCTGTCGGAATCGATGTTTTAAAGCTTTTAGTTGAGATTAGGTAATTTGTTTATTAACAGTAACTAACTTAGTATAAGCAAGATACTAGTTTAAATTTATTTATATTAATTAATGTTTAATTTTAAATATGGTATAATTTCCTCTATATTCAAACCAAGGAGTTTACAATGACAGTTTCTACTAAAGTAGGTTCTAAAATTTTAGAATGCCCTCCAGATGCATTAGGACTAGTCTTTGAATATCTTCCCTCTATACAAGCCTGGCGAGCCAGGGAAACCTCTTTGTTGTTTCAGTTTGTTTTTGAAAGATTACAAAATGAAAGAACGGATAGGAAAGAGCCTGTCCCTAAATTTTATAGATGCAAAGAGAGACGTGAGTTAGCCACGACAAGGGATCAGATCGCAACAGTTACCGCCCAAATGGCACAACTCCCTCAGATAACTCGATTTTTTATTTTTGCAATTAATTTTATAAGACAATCCCCATGGAACAAAGAGTTAGAAGAACTTCGTAATGCTGAATTTGCTTTAATAAATTCTATTAGAGCTAGGGATTTTCGAAAGGTTCAACGTTATGAGGCTCTTGAAGAAGCTTTTTTTGCCGATGACCAAAAAGTTTACAACCTCTTTGGAGGCAAAGGTGC
The DNA here is from genome assembly GCA_023269365.1 of Chlamydiota bacterium. Lineage (GTDB taxonomy): Bacteria > Chlamydiota > Chlamydiia > Chlamydiales > Rhabdochlamydiaceae > CAJCIW01. The sequence continues at coordinate 9,070 of JAHFTN010000020.1, forward strand.
ACTAAAAAATTTCCCTCAACTCACTGAAGAGCAGTCTGCTTTAAACCTTGATGAATTAATAGAAAAGATCAGTACAGCTCCTATCATAAACCATGTAATGGTAAATGTAATTAATAATAGGTTCTTAATTGTTTCAAATTCTTGTTTTAATCGGGATTGGTACCATGAGTCTTGTTTTAATCGGGATTGGTACCATGAGAATGGTATAATGATATACACGGATTTAACTGTCTTTACATTGATTTTTAAAAAGGACGACGTCTGGCGTGTTGTTATATCCGAACGTAATTCTCTAAGAAGATTCACATTGTTTGATGAAAAATTTATTGAGTTAAATCGTTTTTTTGAAAAATATGATATTAAAAATAATTCAAACATGCTCATAACTAATAATGATTATATTAACAAGATGAAACGAGGGGCAGAATCGAAACGTAAAGAAGCTTTAAAAGCTTCTTTCCATGCACAGCTAGACTCTTTATTCGGTTATTCTTTTGAAAAATTCTTACTCGCGCTACCCAAGTTTCCCCTGGATATGGTGAACATTATAATTAAAAATGATTTCACATTTTCCCACTTACACGCAGTCCCCTATATGATGAATATAAAGGAATTTCCTTATCTCAATTTTCTTATTTGCAATGAGAACGGGGAAAGGCAATTGTTTATAGTCAGATGCTTAAAAAATCTTGATTGGTCTAGTTTCGGCGATCCCATTATTCCTCAAGGAGAAAAATACAAAAATGAGGATGAGTGGATGATGGGCGGTTATGCATTTGCAATCGAAGGTAAATTTGCGAATCCAGAAAGTTTTGCAGCTTTACAAGCGTGGATTACAGCACATAAGCCTCAGATCGAAAATAGAGAAGAGATGCCAAACCCCTATTTCAAAGGTGGGGAATAGACAGCTTCCCTCCGTTTCCTCTGTCACCTGTTGGGGCTCGGGTTAATAATCGGTGAATCGACTAATTCACAGAGCTTTTGATCCATAGGGCAAAGGCGGTGACGTAGAGCTGGCAGTGGCTAATGGAGACAAGAACAGTGGTGCCGTCGAGTTTTTTTTGGAGGGCGGGGGAGAAATTCACGACGGGCTTGCCGGCGCTGTTGTTGATGATGATGATGTCGAGCCAGGAGGCGTGTTCCCCAAATCCCGTCCCTAGCGCCTTGACGACAGCTTCCTTGGCAGAAAAGCGCCCGGCGAAGTGGGGGACAGGATCTTGGTACTTTAGGCAGTAATCTTGCTCTTGGGTTGTAAATAATTTAGCGAGCATCCTTAGCCCATGGGTGTCCATGCTTTTGCGGATTCTCTCGATCTCAATGATATCATTGCCAATGCCTAAAATGGGATTATCGCTCATCATCTGAACCTTCATCTCCTTCAAAGCTTTTGTCGGGGGTTTCTTCATCGGTAGCATTACAGAAAATCATCCTTCCCGATGTGGTGTGTTTTACAGAAAGCACTGTCGCATCGATCACCTCTCCAATGTAGTTGCCTCCACCGTTAACGACCACCATGGTGCCATCGTCGAGGTAGCCGACCCCTTGGCGAGGTTCTTTGCCGTAGCGTTGGATCTTGATTTTGATCATCTCTCCCGCTTGCATGAGGGGTTTGAGCGCATTGGACAAGGTGTGGATGTTGATGATCCGGATCCCTTCGATCGAGGCCATCTGAATCCGGCTGATGTCAGCGGTCAGCAAGTTTGCATCGAGCAGCCTTGCTAGCCGAACGAGTTTGCTCTGAGAGTCTTTTGCATCGGGGAAATCGGTATCGTTAAAACGAACCTCTAAGCCTGCAATCGTCTCTAGTTTTTTGATCACATCTAAGCTGCGTCGCGCTTTGGCTTTAGAAAACTCATCGCCCACTTCAGCAGAGGCGTAGAGCTCTTTGATGATAAAGCGAGGAAGCACGAGCTGATGATCGAGAACCCCCGTAGCAGAAAGATCGATGATCCGCGTGTCGGAAAGGACAGAACTGTCGATGATGAGGTCTTTCTTTTTCTCTCGAGTAGGAGAGAATTTTACGAAGGGGATACTGACATAGAGTTCGTCAGAAGCGCGCAGGGTCATAATCGTGCCGAGATAGGTTCCGAAAAGGAAAAGGGCGATTTTGATCATCTCTAGCGTTTGGGGTTGCAAGACGATGGAGACCTTACTGATGGTAATGACCGCATCAAACACGAGGACAAGGGCTTGCCCCATGAGGTACCCGATGAAAATTCCCATGATGGCGATGTTGAAAGAGCGCAAGTTAAAGCGTCTAAATACGAGGTCAAAGCCGATGAGGAGAAACCCAAAAACAGCGCCAAAGATGACCCCAATAAGTGTGTTTTCTGCAACGGTTCCCGTCGGGCTCGATACCATGTAGGTGGTCATGAGGAAAATGCTGAGAATAAAAAACAAGGTCCTCAGGAAGGCGAGAGAAAGGGTCATGATCCATCTCCTATGGTAATGGGTAAGACTTTGAATTGTAGAAAGGGAGTGTATTTTTGTCGACAAACTAAACTCAATTTTGTAAAATTATTTTCATTTTTAGGAGAGCCTTATGCGTTTGAGTAAGCCGGTATGGATTGCCCTTTCAGGGGTCACTTGGTTCATTGTAGGGATAGGCCTGTTGACATTGGGGATGCAGTTTGTTGTGTTTAAAACACAAATCGATCTCTATGAGACAGAGTCTTTAATTGCCCATCTTTCCTCGCTAGCAGGGGGAAGGGAACAGGCGGCGCTTGCCCTCATTACAATCGGCCTCATCATCGGTTTTATGAAAGGACGTTTTGTCTTGGTTAAAACCGTGAAGCGGGTAGTCAATAGAATTCTTTCCTTAGAAGAGCCCGTTCGCATTTCCCAGGTGTATAGTAAAACTTATTTGCTCCTCATCGGCTCTATGGTGTTGCTGGGGATGAGCATGAAATGGATCGGGTTGCCCTTAGAAATTCGGGGTGTGGTGGATATCGCCATCGGCTCAGCGCTTATGAATGGCGCCTCCGCCTATTTCCGTGCCGCTTTTTCCCTCTACAAGCAGAGGAAGGCCTCTTGAAATACCAGAATCTAGCCGCTTTCGAAAAACATCTCTTAACCCAGCTTCCCTTGCCCCGGGTCTTTGTCGTCGTTTCCTCTTGCTCGTATGAGAGGAGAAAAATCCTGGAAAAAATTGCACTCCTCATTTGCAAAAAAGAGGGGCAGGTCCAGTCTCTACACAGGGATGCAGCAGAAGGGGATCTCAAGCAGACCCTCGAGGAGCTCAACACGCAGGGGTTATTCTCCTCACAAAAGACGGTGTATCTTGAGGGAGTAGACAAACTGAAAAAAGCAGAGCTCTCCTTCCTGTGTACCTATGTGGAAAAGCCCTCGCCGAGCGCTTATCTCCTCTTAGGGGCCTCTTCTGGCAAGGGGCTCTCTGAGTTGTATGTGAAGGGAAAAAAAGGATTGATTGGCTGCGATTTGAGTGAGGAAAAACCCTGGGAGCTCAAGGCGCGCCTTAAAGCAATGTTAATCGACCATGCGGCTCAGAGCCAAAAGCGATTCCGTCCAGAAGCTCTTGATTATTTACTCGACCATGTAGGACTGCAGTTGCCCTCTTTGGAAAAAGAGGTGGATAAACTCATCACTTATGGAATAGAGCGAGAAGAGATCTCCTTTTCCGATGTCAAGGCACTCTGTTCTACCGAGAAGGGGTTAACCCTGTGGCAACTCATCGATGCTCTCATAGAGGGCTCTTCTTTCCCTAAAATAGAAGAGGATGTGGATTTAGGGACTTTATTCCCTCTATTTTCTCAGCTGCGTTCCCAGTTAGAGCACGGTCTTGCTGTGGCCTTACTGCTGCAGAGAAAAGTGCCCCCTCACGAGATGGCAGCTCACATCCCCTCCCTTAAACCGGCGTCTTTGAACAAGACCCTCTCTCTAGCTCGCATGAGCCCCCCCTTATTTTTTAAAAAGGCGCTCGATCTCTGCTTCGAGGCAGAGCTAATGGCAAAGAATAGCTCTTTAGAGCCTAGCTGTATTTTAGAAATGCTCATTTCCAAATTAATCCTACTGAAAAATGCCCATGCTCTATCTCCTGCCTAATCTGCTTGCCGACCTAGAGCACCATGAAGCCTACCTGCCAGCAAGCGTCGATGCAGCCGTTGCCACCCTCAGCGATTTAATTGCAGAAAATGAAAAAGAGGGGCGCCGTTTTTTGCGCCGGTTTCACTATGTAGCGCCCAAAACATTTCGCGACATCAAGATCCATCTGTTAAATGAGCATAGCACTTTTGCAGATAAGCAAGCTTTGATTGCCTCAATGGGAAAGGGGGGCGCGTGGGGACTCGTATCGGATTGTGGGATGCCCTGCCTTGCTGACCCAGGGGCAGATCTTGTCCTCATGGCAAGGAATAAAGGAATTTCCGTGAGTACCTTTGCGGGACCCTCAAGCCTCTTGATGGCGCTTGTTTTGTCAGGCCTCGGCGGACAGCGCTTCACTTTTCATGGGTACCTGCCCAAAGAGGAGCCCGCTTTGATCGCAGAGCTTAAAAAAATCGAGAAGGTTTCGCAAAAAGAGGGCTCGACCCACCTGTGGATCGAAACCCCCTACAGGAATGTGCGCCTCTTTCAGTGTATGCTATTTGCTTTGCAAGAGTCGAGCTGGGTCTGCCTTGCATGCGCTCTCACTGAACATGGCCAATTCGTTGAGACTAAGCAGGTTAAAGAATGGAAGCGGGCTCCTGAGCCCTTCATTGGCAAGCGCCCCTGTATCTTTGTATTGAATGCCGCTTCCCATCAAATATAAACTTCACAGCTTGCCAAGAATCTGGGGTTTTTCTATCCTCTACCCCTTATGAAACGATTATCTCACCCTGGAAATAAAATTTACTTTGTCAGCCTGGGCTGCGCTAGAAACCTCGTCGACACCGAGGTGATGCTCGGCATTCTGCTCAAATCGGGCTACGAGGTGACAGAAGAGATGAAAAAGGCCGACTTTCTCGTCGTCAACACGTGTGGATTTTTGGCCTCTGCTAGGCAAGAATCGCTCGATTCGATCTCTTCTTTGTTTGAGGGAAAGAAGAAAAGCGCCAAGGTGATTGTCGCGGGGTGCATGGTGCAGAAGCATAAAGCAGAGCTCCAAGCGCAGTTTTCCTCTATCCACTACTTCTTGGGATCGGGGGATATGGAAAAGATTTTAGAGGCGGTCGAGTCGTCCCAGGCGGGGGAAGCTGTGAGCTCTGCGCGCAGCTATCTGGAATGGGGCGAGGTGCCGCGTCAGCTCTCAACCCCCAAACACTACGCTTACCTCAAAATTGCAGAGGGGTGCGCTAAGCAGTGCGCCTTTTGCATCATTCCCAAAATCAAAGGGCCCCTTAAAAGCAAGCCTCAAGAGCGGGTGCTTAAAGAGTTTGACACCCTCCTGTCTCAGGGGGTGCGCGAGGTGATCCTCATCGCCCAGGATTTGGGAGATTATGGCAAAGAGAGAAAAGAGATGGCGGGTCTCGAGAACTTAGTGAGAGAAATGCTCAAGAGAGAAGGGGAGTTTTGGATCCGTTTTCTCTACCTATACCCCGATGAGATCTCTGAAGAATTATTGGATCTGATGGCTTCAGATCCGCGTGTATGTCCCTACCTCGATATGCCCATTCAGCACATCAACGATACGATGCTTAAAGCGATGAGAAGAAAAACCTCGAAGCAGCACATTTTAAATACCATTGCCTCAGTCAGGAAAAAGCTTCCCTCCGTCGTGATTCGCACCTCGCTCATGGTGGGATTTCCCGGAGAGACAGAAGAGCAATTTGAAGAGCTCCTCGACTTTGTCAAAAAGGGCCCCTTAGACAATGTCGGAATTTTTAAATATTCCCTAGAAGAAGAGTCTCCTTCTGCCAAGATGTTAGGCCACCTGTCTGAAGAGGTTAAGCAGAAGCGTTTTGAGAAGTTAGCAAAAACTCAGCGCCTCGTGGTGACAAAGCGCAACCGCTCTTATATTGGCAAAACCCTTAAAGTAGTCATCGAAGGGATCCATCCCGATTCCCCTTACCTGCTTCGTGGGCGTTTCTATGGTCAGTGTCCAGAGATCGATGGGCAAGTCATCATCAACGATGCTTCCCATGTCACCACTTTGGGAGCTCTCTATGATGTAGAGATCACAGATTGTGCTGAATACGACTTAATTGGGCGCGTTGTGGCTCCCCTTGCTAAGAAAAAATCGCCTCAGCTCTCGATGGTCCCATGACAGAGAAGAGGGTCGTTTTAAAGCCGGGGAGGGAAAAGGCACTTCTCAAGTGCCACCCTTGGATTTTTTCTGGCGCTGTTGCCTCTTTCCCTGCATTTCAAAATGGGGAAACT
>JAHFTN010000021.1:0-5411 GCA_023269365.1 Chlamydiota bacterium
TCGGGGACAAGTCTCGAGCCAAAGCTACGGCAAAAAGCGTGAAGTGTCCCGTTATTCCCGGTTCTGAGGGGGTTGTTAAAACGGTGCAAGATGCCCTCAAAGAGGCAAAAAAAATAGGATTCCCCGTCTTCATCAAAGCCTCTGCCGGCGGTGGGGGCAAGGGGATCCGGATCGCTTATGACCCAGAAGAGTTTGCGCGCCAGTTTACGGCGGCAAGGGCAGAGGCAGAAGTGAGCTTTAACAACCCCGATGTCTACTTAGAAAAGATGATAGTGAACCCGCGCCATATCGAAATCCAAATTATTGGAGATAAACACGGCAATTACGCCTACCTCGGAGAAAGGGACTGCACCATTCAAAGGCGGCGCCAGAAGTTGATCGAAGAGGCTCCAAGTCCTATTCTGACCTCATCCATGCGCAAGAAGATGGGAGAGGCTGCTGTAGAAATTGTGAAAGCGGCAAAATACTCCTCGGCAGGGACTGTCGAGTTTCTCTTGGATGAGGATCGCAATTTCTACTTCATGGAAGTCAACACCCGAATCCAGGTAGAACACACGGTCACAGAAGAGCTTACGGGGATCGACCTTGTCAAAGAACAGCTGCGGATCGCGATGGGGGAAAAGCTCTCCTTTAAGCAAAAGGATGTCACGTTTAAAGGGCATATCATCCAGCTGCGCATTAACGCAGAAAATCCCGCGCATAACTTTTCCCCCTCTCCTGGCCAGCTCGAATACTACATCCCGCCAGGCGGGCCCCACGTTAGGGTAGATAGCGCTTGCTATTCTGGCTATAAGATCCCTCCCCATTACGACTCGATGATCGCTAAACTCATCGTAACAGGGAAAGATCGCACAGATGCGATCGCGATCGCCAAACGCGCCCTTCGAGAATTTCACATTAAAGGGGTCTATTCGACGATCCCGTTTCACCAGTATATGCTCGATGACCCCAAATTCCTCGCTAATGACTATGTCATCAGCTATATCGATCAGTTGATCCAAGATGGCTGCACCTTTACCCCAACCTGAAGAAGAGAATTTTTACCACAGAGACGAGAAAGAAATAACAAGATACTAAGATGGACAGGATAAAAAGCAAAAAATAAATTTCCCCATCCTGTCCATCCTAGTATCTTGTTATTTTTTTCGTTTCCCCGACTTAACCCCGGCAATACCATGAAAGGCATCATTTACCCCAACCTGAAGAAGAGAATTTTTACCACAGAGACGAGAAAAAAATAACAAGATATTAGGATGGACAGGATAAAAAACAAAAAATAAATTTCCCCATCCTGTCCATCCTAGTATCTTGTTATTTTTTTCGTTTCCCTGACTTAACCCCGGCAATACTATGAAAGGCATTATTTTAGCAGGAGGGCGAGGGACGCGCCTCTATCCTGTCACCCTCACCGTATGCAAGCAGCTCCTCCCCATCTATGACAAGCCGATGATCTATTACCCCCTCTCCGTCCTCATGATGGCAGGGCTCCAAGAGATCCTCATCATCTCCACCCCAGAAGACCGCCCCCGTTTTGAGCAGCTTTTGGGCGACGGCTCTGCCTTTGGCATCAAGCTCTCCTATGCAATTCAGCCCAAGCCCGAGGGGATCGCCCAAGCTTTTCTCATCGCAGAAGAGTTCATTGCAGACGACACGGTAGCGCTCATCCTAGGAGATAACCTCTTCTATGGGCAGACTCTAGCGCCGCTTGTCTCCTCTTGCAAAAACCTTGAGAAAGGCGCCATCATTTTTGGATATGAAGTGAAAGATCCTGAACGCTACGGGGTAATCGAACTAGACTCTTATGGGAAGGTGGTTAACATCTTAGAAAAGCCCCTCATTCCCCCTTCTCGCTTTGCCGTGACGGGCCTTTATTTCTACGACCACGACGTGATCGAGATCGCCCGCCAGCTTAAACCCTCGCCTCGAGGGGAGTATGAGATCACCGACATCAACCGCGCTTATCTCACGAGGGGAGATCTCCACGTGCGTCTCCTCGATCGAGGCTTTGCCTGGCTCGATACGGGTACACATAGCGCTCTGCAGCAGGCTTCTGCCTACGTACAAACGCTCCAAGAAAGACAGGGGATTAGTATTGCGTGTCTAGAAGAGGTCGCCTACCAGAGGGGTTTCATCACAAAAGCACAGCTAGAGGCGCGCATCAGGCATCTGGGGCAAGAGGGAGACTATGCCCGCTACCTCACCCACTTGCTCGAAAGAGAGACTCAAGGAGTCCCTCTTTCTTAAATTCAAGATACCCTCAACAAGCAACTTTTTGTTTTAATTTGCGAATTTAGTGAGCGCAGCTTTAACCAGAATATTTAAGGCTTGCCCCAGTGTAGATGTAGCAGCAGCAATTACGACCAGCTTTCTATTAAAGCAGGAGATGAAAGTAATTCCGCCGAAAAGAGGAATGCAAGCGGGTAGCTTGAAGTTTATAACGCCAGGAAGCTGATTCATGAAGTATTTAAATCGAAGTAAAAACATGAGATTCGAAATTTTCACACTCATTTTTATATTTTTTTGAGATTCCTCGTCTAAGTGACTAAATTTTGTCACGTCAACAAACAAAGGCTCTATAAGTGCATTCATCTTCTCAAGGAGAAAAAACATTGCGGCACTATGCACTCCTGAGACTACTCCGGCATAGAAAAAATTCTGCAATGAAGGGACGGTTGATAGAGGGTAACAGTAATAAGCAGCAAGGGTAAATCCCATCATGCCAATAACCGGAGTTATATATTGAATCTTCTTGAGAGTGTTTTCGCTAAGATGAAAAAGATTTGAGGCGTAGAGTCGTTGGATGAGGGGAGATTCTCCAATCTTTTCTAAACCTATGTTTCCTAAAATAGTTCCAGCGGTATAAAAGCAACCCATTTGAGAAAATAAAGGTACAGAAGACATAAAACCTCTTTTTGCAATATAATTAAAATTTTGCTCTGGATTATACGAAATTAAGTTATTAAAAAAAAGGATTAAAATTAGTTATTTACAAATAAAAACAAAAATAACCATTCTCATACACCCAAATTTTTATGCAAGAAGATGCCAACTAGCTGATTTAAAGTAAAAACTTATTTGATGAATTTAGTGCGGGCGCGCTTCTTGAAGGGCATCACCCCTTGTTTACCGTAGACTACCTCGTGGAGGTCTTCGATGGCCATGAAGGCGGTGGGATCGACGCGCAGGACGATCTCCTTGAGCTCAGAGAGGTCGAGGCGCTCGACGATGACAAAGAGGATCTCGCGGGTGTCTCCGGAGAAGCCCCCGCGGCCATGCATAATGGTCAGCCCTAGTCCTAACTCGTTCATGATGGCATGGCCCATCTCTTTGGGCTTTGAGCAGATGATGAGGGCGGATTTGAGCTCGTCGAGCCCGACGATGACAAGGTCGATCATCTTGAAAGCGACGATGTAGGTCATGAGAGAGCGAAGGGCAATATGCCAATCTTGAAAAATCCAGCCGTAAGCGATGAAGATGAAGATGTTGATGAAGAGGACGATTTGCCCTACTGTAAAGCCGGTGCGCCTATTGATGAGGATGGCTAAAATCTCCGTTCCATCTAAACATCCCCCGTGACGGATGATGAGTCCTACACCGATTCCTAAGATGGCACCGCCAAAGACGATGATCTCTAAGGGGTCTCCAAGAAATTGGGGGGCATCGACCAAGACGATCCAAAAGGTGGCAAATAAAAGGAGCGCAATGGACATGTAGGCGACAAACGATTTACGGATGTAGCGGTAAGCCCAATATAAAAAAGGGATGTTGAGAAGAACGATGGCATAGGAGAAGTAGCTATCGCCATAGAGCCTGGCTAAGATCAGGGCGACACCGACAACGCCGCCGTCAATCAAGTCATTGGGGACTAAAAAAACGCGGATAGAGACAGCCGCTAGAAAAGCACCCATAGCTAGCCACAGGAAGGTAATGGAGTAGTGCAAACATTTTCTTGCTGTAGTCTGAGGGACGGGCATCTTAGGAGAACCTTATTTCTAAAATAATTTTATCTTAGCAAATTTTTATTGATTTGTACAGGCTAGACTTGTAATCATTGGTGGAAGCAATTAAAGCGTCTAAAACTTCCTGGCTTTATTGGCACGGGCTCTTACGAGGTCCTTTTATTAATGGTGGCTTGTTCAAGCCGACCATCAATAAAGCCAGGAAGCTTTAGATGCGAACTTGCCTCCATCAATGATTACAAGTCCAGCCAGGGAAAACGCGGGAGACGGGGCTCGAACCCGCAACTTCTGCCGTGACAGGGCAGTGCTCTAACCAATTGAACTACTCCCGCGCGTGGGATAAGGAACGTTGGGCGCAAAAGGACTCGAACCTATGACCACCTGTGTGTAAGACAGGCGCTCTACCAACTGAGCTATACGCCCTTATAACCTAAAAACGGCTGTTGGAAGTGGTAAAGTGACGCAAAATTTTGCATCACTTTACCACTTCCAACAGCCATTTTTAGGTTCAAGAAAGACGCCATCTTAAGGAAGTAGGGCTATTTTTTACAACAGAGAAATACTTTTTCTGTTACTCTTTCTTCTTTAAAAGGACGTTATGAAAATAGTCTATTTTTTCACTGTAAGTGCTCTCCTATGTGGATGTAGCCCGCATTCCACAGAGGAGTTCCAAAGGGAGGGAGAAGCGCAGATGGCACTTCTCGTCCAAGATTTGCAGGCGATAGAGACAAGAGAGCAACTTACTCGCGCCAGCCCTTTATTGAAAAAACATTTTGAATCCCTTGTGGCCCTAATTTTAGAGGCGAGACGTTTTCAAGAAGAAAATCCCGATGATGTGGGCAGTGACGCTTTAGAGCCAGGGATATCCTCTTTGTGCTTAGAAGAGGAGTTGCGTCGCCTTTACCAGATGGAGGGGGGAAGAGAAGTGATTGAAAAGGCTCAACAGGAGGCCTTAATCAAGTTAGATGCTTACGAGAGGGTGCGTCTCAAGAAGAGGGAGCAGGGGAAAATTTCTCATTAAAATGGTTTTTATGCCCTTCGAAATGGACAAGGTCTGTCAGTTCGTTAATATGGATCGGAACCGCTGCTGCAAACCCTTGTTTGAGCAGGTGGACATCGCTTTCTTCATTCTCTGTATGTTCATCCCACTTCCCTCCTAGCCAGTAGTAGGAATGTCCCTCAGGATGGACTCTTGCAAGGGGGTCTTCTATCCACAATCCTTTCCCTTGTCTTGCAAATTTAACACCCCGAATTTCTTTAACATCTGGGAAATTAACGTTGAGAAGGGTCCCTTTGGGAAGGGGATGCTCGAGGAGGTGTCTGACAAGAGGAACAATGAAAGGTTGTGTTTGTGCGTAATTGGGCTGTGTCATATTCATACAGGAAAATGCAATCCCAGGGATATTGCGCAAGACCCCCTCGATTACGCCTCCCACAGTCCCGCTATAAAGT
>JAHFTN010000021.1:5421-14953 GCA_023269365.1 Chlamydiota bacterium
GTGGGGATTTTAAAAGGACACTCACGCCGAGGCGTACGCAGTCGGCAGGGGTCCCATTCACTTTCCAGGCAAGCGTCCCTCTCTCCCATTCTACAGGATGGATTTGCAGGGGATCCCGAATAGTGATTGAAAGGCCGACTCCCGATTTTTCCACAGCCGGGGCGATGATGTACAGATCTGCGATCTCCACCAACGCTTCCCATAAAGCTTTGATCCCGGGAGCATAGATCCCATCGTCATTCGTAATTAAAATTTTTAATTTCTTGTTCATCGTGAGTCAGTTATAACACAAGGTTCTTTTTTATAGGTTGAGAAAGAAGAGAAATCAGCACAATCAAGCCCAAGCTGGTAAAAAATCCAGGGAGTAAAGAGGGGATATGAAGAGATTCTACTTTGTCAAAGTAGGGCCAGATGCCAGCCACGATGCCGCCAGAGAGGATGCCGGCCCAGGCGCCTTGTTTTGTGACCTTTTTCCAGTAAAGAGACAAGAGAAGTAAAGGACCGAAGGCAGAGCCCAGTCCAGACCAAGCATAGAGGACAAGGGAGTAGATTGAGCTGATGTTGCCATATGCGATGAGAAAAGCGACCAAAGAGGCGATTATAACGCCCCCTCTTGCTACGATGAGCAGTTCTTTTGAAGAGGCATTTTTGCGAAAGATCCGCTTGTAAAAATCTTCTGTGAGGCTCGAAGAGAGGACCAAGACCTGAGAACTCATCGCATTGATAGTGGCAGCGAGGATGGCACATAAGATCAGTCCAATAAAAAAAGGAGAGAAAGAATTTTTCACGATGTTGACAAAGACGAGCTCTGTGTTGGAAAGTCCTTCTTTAAAAAAGGCGATCCCGACGAGGCCTACGAGGGTAGCAGCGCCAAGCGAGAGCACCATCCAGCTCATCCCGACCCATTTGGATTTTTTGATCTCATGAACGTTGCGTATCCCCATGAATTTTGTCACGATGTGGGGTTGACCAAAGTAACCCAGGCCCCATCCGGCGACCATCCCCAAGATTTCCAGTAACGTTTTAGTAGAAAAATCGGGAAATAGGGTCGTAGAGAGGTGTTTGAGCGTCATCGCTTCTCTCACTCCCGTCCAGCCCCCGACGTTATCTAAGACAAAAAGAGGGACAAAAATGATCACCCCCATGAGAAAAAATCCTTGAAAGAGGTCGATCCATGCGAGTGTTAAATATCCCCCCATGAAGACGTAGGGAACGACGACGAGAATGCCGATGAGCACGCCCCAGTCGTAGGGGACGTTGAATAAGGTATTAAGTAAAAGCCCAAGGCCGACGAGTCCAGCAGAGATATAGATCGTGTAAAAGACAAGGGAGATGAGTGCTGTAAAGACTCGAATCATCCCCGAGGTATCCGTAAGGCGGCTCTCAAAAAAAGAGGAAAAGGTAAGGCTATTGTATTGCTCTGTAGCTACTCGTATTTTAGGAGCGACAAGCTGCCAGTTTAAGAACATAAATAAGAGCAGCCCCACAGCTGTCCAGCTATGGAATATCCCTCCTGTAAAAATGACGGCGGGATACCCCATGAAGAGCCAGCTGCTCATGTCACTCGCGTGGGCGGCAAGAGCTGTTAACCAGTAGTTCATGGAACGAGAGCCGATGATGAAGTCAGCAGAAGACAAGTGCTTGCGATAGGAAAAAAATCCGATGGCAAATAGCGCAATCAAATAGCAAATGACGGCAAGGAGTTCTTGTATATGCATGAATTCACTTTGAAGGTTCGAGGGAATTGCAAAGAGAGTTTTGCAATTCCCTCGTTCGACTGAACTTTAGCCGTTTGGTAGAGGCAATTTCGCGTCTAAAATCCCCTGGCTCTATTGGCAAGGGCCTCTTAAGAGGCCCTTGCCAATAGAGCCAGGGGGGTATCTCGCGAATTTGCCGTCCCCCAATGGCTAAAGTTCAGTTCGACCAAAACCGCATTAAGCCAAATCAAGAAAATTTATGCTATCTTATTTGTATAATGCTTTGGTTGATCCATAGACAAAAGAAGCTTGACTTAGGTTTTCTTTTGCATGGGGGAACACTTTTTCTAACTCTTTGATCAGCCTCTTTGTCGTATTTCTCTGAGAATTTTGCCCGACCGGGCACTGGCAGGTGATTCTCGAAAAGCCGTACATCGAAGCAAAAGCCAAGATCTCTTCTTCTGAGACAAAAATTAACGGACGCACCAAAGTAACCCCATAATCATGCATTGGCACTTTGGGCAGCATGGCTGCAAATTCCGCTTTATGTAGCAGATTCATAAGAAGGGTCTGGATGCTATCATCTCGGTGGTGTCCAAAAGCAATGGTCGTAATTCCCCGCTCTTTTGCCGCCTTAAAAATCAGCCCCCGCCTCTCTCGAGAGCAGCTATAGCACTCGAGCTTTTCCCTCTCGATCATCGACGAGCAAGAGATAAATTCCACCTCCAACTCCCTGCAAATCCCCCTCAAAAACCCCAAACTCACCCCCGCTCCGCAAGAATAGAGCCCATCGACGTGAATTGCCGTAATTTTAAAAGGAAAAAACCCCCTTCCCGAAATTGCTTTAAGTAAATAGAGCAAACACAAGCTATCCTTCCCTCCACTTAAAGCCAGAGCGATATGTTCGACTCCCTCCAAAAGTTTAAATTCATAGAGTGCCTTGCGGCATAGGCTCTCTAGCCGCTTTCCAAGCTTCGTCCAAGGGGGTGTTGCTACGGGAATATGCATAAAGATATTGCGTATTTTAAAAAAAAGTCTTCCTCGAGCATTCTACTCCATTTCCAGATTAACTTCTTAGTTTTTATAGGGACCCTCTGCTATAAATGAAGGAAAAGGAAGGTCTCTCATGGATAAACCTGGAAGAAACGATCCCTGCCCCTGTGGTTCTGGTAAGAAATTTAAAAAATGTTGTGAGATGAGGCCCATCCCTAAGAAAATCAACGCACAGCTCCTCTCTGGGGACGGCGCCGCAAAAGTCTCCTCCCTATTTTTCAAGAAATCTCCCCCAAAAGAAGAGCCCCCCAATGTCATTTTATAATTTCTTTTGAGTTAAAACTTAAGAGTTTGATATATTTCCCCATCTCGTGCTGGTATAGCTCAATGGTAGAGCATCCGCCTTGTAAGCGGACGGTTGAGGGTTCAAGTCCTTTTGCCAGCATCCTTTCTTACAGCCTTCTCGGGGGTGTCGCATAGTGGCAATTGCAAGGGACTGTAAATCCCTCAGCTTCGGCTTTCGTTGGTTCGAGTCCAACCGCCCCCATCCTTTTGGACACTTAAAAAAAGAGGTTTGAGATGTGCTCATTTGTCTCTACGATATTATACAAATGCCTTGCCCTGTTAATTGCGGTGATGTTCTTGATGAACTTTCTGGGAGCAGAGAATATTGTGATTGTGCACCCTTCAACATTTACCCTGGAACTGTCCAATTTAGAATTATGGGACATTTAGAAGAAGAGCGATATCAATACGCAGAGCTTTAGCTAATCTCCTGGCAATTTTTTGTCCCACAGGTCTTTGCCCATTTTCCATTTTAGAGATGTTTTCTTGGCTGATGCTTGTGCGTTTGGCCAATTCCTTTTGAGAGATTCCCTCCCTGTAGCGAGCGCCTCTAAGAGCCAGCCCTGACTTTTTGTATTTAGCAATACGATTTTTAGCAAGCTCTTCCCAGGAAGTCGATTCATCTTCCCCATATTTTTCCAGAAATGCTTCCAGTTTGTGGAGGTTTTTTTCAGAAACAAAAGAGAGAGTCTTTTTCTTGCCGGGCATCTCGATGATGACTTTATAGGTGGGTTCTCGATTAGTAGGGTGCATTTTCATGTGAGCCGACATAGTATACCTCAATTATCTTAAGTTGCTTATCTACAATTCTCCAACAGGCGACATAAGTCGGGGGTCCCTTACGGAGATGGCAATGGAAATGATCTTTACTCAATGGTCCATAATGAGGCCATGAAGGTAAGTTTGGACCATTCTTTGCAAGATTCAGAGCTAAAAGGTCAATTACATCAATAATCGAGGGTTTTTTGGAACCACTGTGCTCGAGTTTCTTGTATTGTTTTTTCGCGTTTCTTGAAAAGGTCGTCGTCCAATTTGGCATCCCCATTCCTTTATCAAATTTCATTGTATCATATGATCTGACATATGTCAAATTAAGGCAAGCATTTACGCAAATTTTACGCATTTGGCCAACTAAAACTTGTCAACGCTTCCCTTCCATTTTTTTTAAGAGTTTACAAGAAAATAATTATTTCAATACCATCATCCCTCGATGGCTAAAGTCCAGTCAGAGATAAAATTAATGGGAATGAGGAGAAGAAAATGAAGCTAGTTTTTTGTGTTTTTGTTTTTTTTAGTAGTTTGTTTGTTCCTGGTTATTCAGCGCAAGAACAACAGTTAGGGGAGGGGCAAATCCTCAACATTATGATGACGATTGATAAAGGAGAAATCGCTGCTGCAAAGGAGGCGACAAAGAAAAAAGTGACCCCTGCTGTTGATCTTTATGCAAAACATCTTATCGAGCAGCACCAAAGAAATTTAGAAGAGCTTATCCAGTTCGCTAAACAAGAGAAGATCGAGCCCAAAGAGTCGGAGATTTCTAATTCTATGGTTGCGAGTGGAAAAACCGATCTCAAGGCCTTAAGTGCATTGCAAGGCAAAGCGTTTGATAAGGCGTTCATCGATGCCATGGTCACAGGGCATCAAGAGGGATTGAAACTGATTGATACCAAACTCTTCCCAGAGGCAAAAAGTCCGCAATTACAGATGTCTCTCGAGCAGTTTCGCAAGATGGTTGCAGCTCACCTCGAAAAAGGACTTACGATTCAAAAGACTCTATAAATCCTTCCGGCATCTTATTACTGGACTTTAGCCATTGGGGGGCGGCAAGTTCGCGAGATAAAGCCTCTACGCTTTATTGGCTTTGTTAAGGGTTGGCTTGCATAAGCCACCATTAACAAAAGGACCTCGTTAGAGGTCCGTGCCAATAGAGCGTAGAGGCTTTAGACGCGAAATTGCCCCCACCAATGGCTAAAGTCCAGTATTATTGAGAGGATTGTAAAACTCGCTTTTGAACCCCAAATGAAGTTTTGCAATTCCCTCTTTAGACGTGAAATTACCTCCACCAATGGCTAAAGTCCAGTTTACCATTTCCAATTGCCGTTTTTAAGTTTAACTCATCGGGGGTGGGGCTTGTAATTTCTTGTGTTTCAACTTGTCGTGGAGCTTCTCGATATAGGTGTAGATTACGGGAGTGAGATAGAGAGTCATCAGCTGGGAAAAGAGGAGACCGCCGACGATCACGATCCCCAAAGACTGGCGGCTTTTTGCTGTCGCGCCCCCGACGCCAAGAGCGATCGGGACAGCTCCCATGAGAGCTGCGAAGGTGGTCATCAGGATGGGGCGGCAGCGGACCATGCAAGCGCTAAAGATCGCCTCGTGGATCGATTTGTTGTCGTGTTCCCTCGCGCTGTTGGCAAAGTCGATCAGGATGATCCCGTTTTTCATGACGATCCCAAGCAGCATGATCATCCCCACGACGGCATAGAGAGAAAGGGTCTGGCAGAAAAGGAGCAAGCTGAGAAGGCCCCCAAGAGCTGCAGGAGGGAGAGTGGACATCACCGTAAAGGGAGGGAAGAAGTTTTCATAGAGGATGCCAAGAATGATGTAGATGATAAATAGAGCAATCATCATGAGCGACTGTAGATTGGCAAAGGAAGCTTGGAAGACGTTGGCAGAACCCTGCGTCGAGCCGGAGACCGTAGAGGGAAGGGTTTGTTTTGCTAAGCGCTCGACATCCATCAAGGCGGTTTGCAAGGAGATATCGTGAGCTAAGTTAAAAGAGATCGTCGCAGAAGGAAGGCCGTCGATGTGGTTCACGGTGAGGGGCCCCAACCCCTCTTTGATGCGGCAGATGGATGAGAAGGGGACCATCTCGTTATTCGTATTGCGAAGCCAAATCTGCCTAAGATCGGTAGGGTTCCTATAAAAATGGGGAAAGGTCTCCATGATGGCATAAAACTGGTAGCTGGGGGTGTTGATGGGACTTAAGTTACTCGTTGCATAGGCTAGGTTCAGGGCGTTTTCGATCTGAGTGGCAGAGATATTATATTGGGATGCTCTATCGCGCAGAATCTCTATTTTAGCTTGGGGTTGGGAGATATCCATGTCGCTGAATATCGAGGTGATGCTGGTGAGCTTTTTCATCTTCTCTTCCATAAGAGGGCCATATTTATAGAGATCGGTTGGGTGCATCGTCGTCAGCGTATACTGATAGTCCCCCTTGCTATCTGTGGTGCCCGCTTGTAGATTGATTAACGGCAAGGGTTTTAGGAAGACTTTGCAGCCAGCAAACTGATTGACAAGAGGATAGAGGTGTTTGAGAAGGGGTTTTAGCGATAG
Organism: Chlamydiota bacterium; assembly: GCA_023269365.1. Lineage (GTDB taxonomy): Bacteria > Chlamydiota > Chlamydiia > Chlamydiales > Rhabdochlamydiaceae > CAJCIW01. The sequence continues at coordinate 11,796 of JAHFTN010000021.1, forward strand.
CCTCTTGCCAATGGGCTTTAAATGAACGTACATCACTCCCTGGTTATCTTGGGGGTAGGCAGCGACGCTGATCACATTTTGGACGTTGGGATCTTTGGTGAGTACAGAAGAGATTTTGTCGGCGTAATCTTTAACGAGGAAGGGGGAAGTTCCATCGACTGTGACGATATACGCTTCGATCAACCCTAGATCGTCGGGAGGCAGAAAATCTTTGGGCAGTTTTATCAGGAGAAACAGGGAAAGGGCTAAGCTGCCCAATCCCAACGAGAGGATCGTCTTTTTATGAGAAAGGGCCCACTCTAAGCTAGGGGAGTAGATGTGGAGGATCTTTTCGTTCAAAGAGAGAGAAAGCTTCTCTATCCAACTCTTTTTTTCAAGTTTGCCTGCACTTGTATCAGGGATAAAGCGTGCGCACATCAGGGGGGTCAACGAGAGAGAGATCATCCCCGAAATAAAGACAGTGACGACGATGGTGACGGCAAATTCATGGAGGATTCTACCTATAATCCCCCCCATAAAGAGGAGGGGAATGAAGATGGTGCAGAGGCACAGCGTCATCGACAAGATGGTAAAGCTGATCTCTTTGGAGCCATTGAGGGCAGCTGTCATCGGGTGTTCCCCATGCTCGATATGGCGGACGATGTTTTCTAGAACTACGATCGCGTCGTCGACGAGGTATCCGATGGCAAGGGTAATGGCTAGCAAGGAGAGGATGTCGATGGTAAAGCCCATTTTTAACATCACCACGAAAGTTCCCAGGATTGATAGAGGGATGGTAATGACGGGGATGAATGTATCTCTGATTTTTCCCAGGTAGAAAAAGATCACCGCGATGACGAGGAGTAGGGCGATAAATAGGGTCAACTTGACGTCATTGACAGAGTCGAGGATGAATTGAGACTGATCGAAGATACGAGCGACCTTTACAGACCCGGGGATCTGCGCTTGTAACGAGGGGAGAAGGGCATTGATCGAGTCGATCACTTGCAAGGTGTTGGCGCCTGGCAGCTTTCTGATTGCCAAGACGACGCTCGGGGTACTCAACCCTTTTTCATGGAAATTTGTGAAGATCTTATCGTCTTGGACGCTATCGATAGCGTGCCCTACGTCGCGAAATCGAGTGATCGAGCCGTTATCGTTTTTGATGATGATCGGATCGTAGAGGGCAGCGGGGATGAGTTGCCCGTTGGCATCGATGGTGAATTCCCGTTTCTCTCCAAATAAAGTCCCCACAGGCATGTAGACATTGGCTTCTTTGATCGCGGAGGCGACATCTTCAAAACCGATCCCCTTAGCTGCTAGCTTTTGAGGATCGACGCGCAGTCGCACCGCGTACGGATACCCATACGTCTGCACCTGAGATACTCCTTCAACGATGCTGAGGCGCTGTGCGAGGACAGAAAAGCCGTAATTGTAAAGGTCTCCTAATGTCGCAGTCGAAGAGGTGAGTGCTAAAAATAAAATAGGAGAAGCGGTCGGGTTTGTCTTTGTGTAAGTGGGGGCATAGGGGAGGTCTTGAGGCAATTGGGGATTGGCGGTGTTAATGGCAGCAAGCACATCGGGAGCGGCAAGGTCGATATTTCGATCGAGGTGGAACTGCAAAACGATCGAGGCGCTTCCCGTATAACTTGTCGAGGAAATTGTCTGGAGCCCCTCGATGGTGGTGAATTGCTGCTCGAGGGGGACAACGACGTTATTGGCGACAGTTTGGGGATCAGCGCCAGGCCAAGAGACGCTCACCGTGATCGTCGGGTAGTCGACGTCGGGCATATCGCTCACAGGCAGCGCTATGTAGGCAAGCACTCCAAAAAAAGCAAGCGTAAGCATCGACAAGATGGTCATGACGGGGCGGCGGATGAAGATTTCAGAAAGGTTCATGATCCCCCTTGAAGCTTCACCTTCATCCCTGGATAGAGGTCGAGCTGCCCTTCTGTCACGACACGGTCTGTTGCGAGTAAGCCCGATTCTATCGAGATAGAAGTGTCATCGTAGCGCTGTCCTATTTTGACATTTTTCACATCGATCGTTAAATCCTCTTTCACGACAAATACGTAGTGGCCATTTTGCCCGATCATGACTGCATCAGGGGGAAGAAGGAGGACTCCCTTTTGCTGCTCTAAGATGAGCCTGACATCGACAAAGTGCCCCGACCATAAGAGACCCTCCTCGTTGGGCAAGGTCCCTTCCATGAGGACAGCTCCTGTACTTGTATTCACCTGGTTGTTAATCAAGGTCAAATCCCCCTTAAACACCTTCTTATGGGAAGGCTCTGGGTAGATGAGCAACTCAAGTGTTCCTTTTTTTGCATACTCTTGGATCGTGAATAGGTCAGTTTCCGGAACGGAGAAATCGACGTGAATCGGGTGGATCTGATTGAGCAAGGTGAGCTCTGTGTTGCTGTTGGAATCGACATAATTTCCCGGTTTGACATAGAGCTTGCCCGTGACGCAGTCCATGGGAGCTTCGATGAAACAGTATCCCAAATTAATTTGGGCAGTTTCGAGCTGCGCTTTATTTTGTGTAAGTACCGCTTCATCCACGAGCACGTTGGTCACATATTGATCGTAGTCGAGCTGCGAGATAAATTCTTGCTTTACAAGGGGAGTGTAGCGGGTCGTCGTCTCTTCTGCGTAGTGCAGCGAGGCGAGCGTCTGTTCTAAAACCCCTTTGGCTTGGGCTAGCGCTGCCTCGTAGGGCCTCGGATCGATTACGAGGAGCAGATCTCCCTTTGTGACGCGCTGTCCTTCGATAAAGTATTGACCTACCAAAGTCCCCGACACCTGTGATTGTACAGACACACTCGTGATGGCCTCTAAGTGGCCTGTATAGTCGACATACAGGGGGACATCCGCTACTTTGGGCATCACAGTAGAAACGAGGTGGGGCGGGAGTGGAGGCGGTGGGGGAGTGGCGCAGCTCGCCAAAAACAGGAGGAAAAGAATCATTTTATTCATAAATCAGTTCTTTATTGTATAGAAGAAACTAGGAAGAAAATAACAAGATATTAGGATGGACAGGATAGGGAAATTTATTTTTTTGTTTTTCTATACCCAAACAACTTCAAATGTGGGTTTTCCTCAGCGGCTACCGACGCTGAGGAAAACCCACATTTGAAGTTGTTTGGGCATATCCTGTCCATCCTAATATCTTGAGGGAAT
>JAHFTN010000022.1 GCA_023269365.1 Chlamydiota bacterium
GGCGCCGGGGTATTTAAATTTCCTATTCATCCATCTCACAAAAGGGGAAAAGGGGCTCTCTGCTGCGAGGAAAAACGAGGTGGTCAGCGCCATTGCCGATAAAATCCGGCAAGGAGAGCTGCCCGTCATGATCCATGAGAGCTTGAAAAAGCTCTCTGAGATCGCGCAAGTTCCAGAAGAGCTGCTCGGGATCGGCCGGATTTCTCTTCCCGCCATTTTTGTCAGGAAAAGCGCGACGCTGAAGGTGCAAGAGGTTGACCCTGCGCGCATTTTAGAGGGGGACTTTTTGCGCTGGCTCCTCTTCGCCCTGCCCTCCCACCCCCAGTTGATGAAGATCGCCAAAGACAACATCTCCCCTGTCCACCTCTCCATTCCTGGCGCGCGCAAGCTCTACGAGGCGCTTCTGATCAAGGCGACCTCTACAGAAGAGCTACTCTCTTTGGGCGCGTGTTTAGAAACAGAGGAGGATCAGCGGTTTTTAAGTGAAATCATGCAGCGCAAGGTCAACCTCCTCAAAGCAGAGGAGGGGTTTAAAGAAACCCTCCATCAGATTTTGATTCGCCAGTGGATGCAGGAAAAAGAAGAGATCCGCACCCAGCTCCATAGCGGGGCCCTGACAGAGGAGGAGTCGTTGGAGCTCGCCAAAGCCTTCGACCGCCTCCAAAAGCAAGCCCCCGCCCTCAAACCCTAAGTTTTATTCGGTTGCACCCTAATGAATTTGATGATATTATTAGGCTACAACCTAATGGATGGGATATGGAAAGATTATTTGAGATGCAACGCATTATTATTGAGCAAGTTGAGAGCGAACCCTTTTTCTGGAGGGGGCAGTTTGATGCCTTTCTTTGCGACCAGCAGGTATGCGGCATTGTGGGGGCTCGGGGGGTAGGAAAGACGACTTTTTTGCTTAGACGCGCTATTGCCATGGGGGCCAAAAAAAGAAAGGCGTTGTATGTATCAGCAGACAATATTTTTTTCTTAGAAAACAGCCTGCTTGGGTTAGTAGACTACCTGTATAAGCACACAGATACCCGCATTCTATTCATTGATGAAATTCACAAATACCAACACTGGAGAATTGAGCTTAAAAATGTTGTAGACACCTACCCCTCATTTCAGATTTTCTTTTCTGGTAGCTCCATGATCGATCTCATCGAGGGGAAATACGATCTATCTCGTCGCGTGATCTTGCATAAACTCTATGGATTTTCTTTCAGAGAATATATCGAGTTTTACTTCGGAAAAAAGCTCCCTCAGCTCGATCTCAATGAGATCCTCTCCTCCCATTCCCTCATTGCTCAAGATCTGAATATGACAGGGATTTTAAAGCACTTTGGCGATTATCTTAAATTGGGGTATTACCCCTTTTTCAAGGGGTATTCTCAGGATAAAGACAAGTTTCAGTCTTTAGACAATGCCGTTCAAATGACCATTTACGAGGATATTGCGACGTTGCACTCTTTGAAAACAACATCCCTCTCGACTTTAGAGCAATTGTATAAATTTGTGCTTAACACCTCTCCTGGAGAGATGAGTGCATCTAAACTGGCAACGACTTTGAGAAAAGATTTTGAGACCATTTCTAGTTATTTACGATACCTCGAGCAAGCGGGGTTAATCCGTTTCATCTACCCCGACAACTCAGGACAGGCTTTTTTAAGAAATCCGATTAAAATGTACCCAGAGAATACCAATTTAATGCATGCGGCGTATCTCCCTCTAGCTCAAGATCAATTCAAGGGCAAGCTGCGAGAAACATTTGTAGTCAATCAAGCACAAAATGTGGGGCTCCCTATTTTTTATAGCAAAGTAGGGGACTTTAAAATAGGGGGCCACGTATTTGAAATCGGCGGAAAAAGTAAAAACCTAAAGCAGATAAAGTATGAAAAGGATGCCTTTATTTTGTCAGACGACATCTTCGTAGGGGCTAAAAACACAATCCCACTCTACCTGTTTGGGCTACTCTATTAGGTATACTGCCACCAGTTGATTGAGACACGGACTTGCTTATCTTTTTTTGCCGTAGGCGATGGTTCCGATGCCAACGACGACGAGAACAACCCCTCCGATCATCGCCCACAAGATAGGAGCGTCATAGGAGCCTACCTTTTTATCCAGAGCCTTGCTGATTTCTTTATCCAGGGGATTGTCCGACAAGAAGCTTGAGCCGGTGTGGATATTTTTTTTCACCTGAGCAACCCGATGTTTGGAATACATCGCTATAGAAAAGAGGATGATTCCAAGAACGATGATCAGAGCGCCAATGCTTTTTTTAGTTTTCATAAGGTCTCTACCTGTTGAGATGGTATTTTCCTTATAGAACATTTACCAGGGGATGTAAATATTTTTTTATTTGGTTGCAAAGAAAGGAGTTGATCAAAGATGGTTAAATAGATCTTATGTCTAGAACCTATCTCAGTAAACGAAAAGTAGGCTTTTTGACCCTTTTTCCGCAATTATAGTTGACCAATGGGGTTGCAAAGAAAAGCATAACCTTGTAAATTCGAGATTGAATATCGAAAATGCAAGGTGAATATGCAACGGCCTAAGTATCAAAGAGATATAGAGCAACAATTTCGTGTCCATTCCGCTTGTGCCCTATTGGGACCTAGGCAGGTGGGCAAAACCACGCTTTCTAAGCTGTTTATAGAGCTCCATCCTCAGGCAGAAGTGCGCCGTTTTGATTTGGAAAATCCCTTGGATCTTGCCAAGTTGGATAACCCGATGCTTGCCCTTTCGAGATTTCCCAAGGGGCTTGTCGTCATTGATGAGATTCAGTTGCGCCCCGAGTTGTTCCCTGTGCTGCGGGTGCTCATTGATGAAACGAAGGAGAGGAAGTTTCTTATTTTAGGGAGCGCCTCTCGAGATCTGATCCGGCAATCTTCTGAAACTCTAGCGGGACGTATTGGCTATATAGAGTTGATGCCGTTTTCTCTGGAGGAGGTGCAACAGAGCCCCTCTTTGTGGCTTCGAGGGGGATTTCCCCTCTCTTTTTTAGCTTCCAACGATGAGGAGAGTTTTCTGTGGAGGCAATCGTATGTGACCACCTTTTTGGAAAGAGATATCGCTTCTTTGGGTTTTCAAATCCCTCCTCAGCAAATGCGTCGGTTTTGGTTGATGCTGGCTCACTACCATGGGCAAATTTTTAATGCGAGCGAGATAGGAAGGGCTCTTGGGGTCTCTGATCAGACCTCTCGTAGGTATTTAGATATTTTGGTCGGGACTTTTATGATCCGCTCCCTTTCTCCTTGGTTTGAAAATTTAGGAAAAAGGCAGGTCAAATCTCCTAAAATCTTTTTCCGAGACAGTGGGATTTTGCACGTCTTGTTAGGGATTAAGAGCGAGGAAGATTTGGATAGACACCCTAAATTGGGGGCTTTTTGGGAGGGGTTTGCCATTGAAGAGCTCTGTCGTCAGATGCAAGTCGTTGCTGAGGAGTGTTATTTTTGGAAAACACAAGCAGGAGCAGAACTAGATCTACTCATTGTAAAAAATGGGAAACGGATCGGATTTGAGATCAAGTATACAGACAGCCCTAAAATTACACCCTCCATGAAAATTGCCATGCAAGATTTACAATTGGACCATCTCTACCTCGTTTTTCCAGGAAAAGAAGCATTCCCTTTAGCAGAAAAGATCACAGCGCATGGCTTGTCTTTGCCTCTGAAAGACCCCTTTTAAGAAAGGCAAGGGCGTTTTCATGGGCCAGTTTTTGCAAGAAGGGTTCTTTTAATTGGAGCTTGTCGGCAAGGAGCTTTAATACAGCGGGGTACATAGAGGCATTGCTATACTCTTTATAGAAAAATTCTTCTCGTCCATATTTTTTCTTGATGAGGGCGCTGTAGCTATCGGTGTCGCAGAAGAAATCGGCGCCAAAGCAAAGGGCGTCTTCTCCTCCGAGGTGGAGGGCATACTCGACATGGCGAGCAAGAACTGTAGGATCTGTGTCATGTACAAAGGGAGCAAAAAAATTGAGCCCAATAACTCCTTTGCGTCTAATGAGCTCTTTTGCAATCTCTTCGGGGAGGTTGCGTTTGTAATCTGAAAGGGCGCGGAAGTTAGAATGGCTGGCAAGGACGCGCAGGTCGAGCTGTTCTTTGTCGATCCATTCCAGAATGTCATAGGCGAGGGGGTCGGAGGTGTGGCTGAAGTCGATGGCAATCTGCTTTCCGCTTAATGCTACCAATAAATGCTTTCCATCCTCCTTCAATCCTACCAAGGTGTCGTTCCCTCCACCAAAGCGGTTCTCTGAATTCCAGGTTAGCCCAATGTAGGCAATTTTCCTCAGAGCTGCGCGGTAAGTCTCTAGCCGTTTAAGTGCTTCTGCAAGGGGCTCTGATTCGCTTGCAAAAGAAGAGGCGTTTTCAAAAGCGGGAAGGAGCTGAATTGCGGAAGAAGAGGTTGTGTAAGGAGCGAAGCGAAGGGGGGCGTGTTTCAACAAATGCAGATAGGTCTCTACCTGAGCGCGCCCCTTCTCGACAGACTGGGGGCCTGTCGTTGTGAAAATGGCAAGGGTTTGTAGTTGAACGCCGCCCGCCTTTAGCTGAGGGTAAGAGCCTCTGGAGAGGGGGTCATCCATCGACCTTCCTGGTTTGTCTACCAAAAAAGAGAGTAGATCGTTATGTAGATCGACAATCACGCTAATTTCTCACTAAGGATTTCAAGCAACTTGGCAACAGCGACCCGCTCTTGTTTCATCGTGTCCCTGTCGCGCAGTGTCACCGTATTGTCTTCAAGAGTGTCAAAATCCACCGTGATGCAAAACGGGGTGCCGAGCTCATCTTGGCGCCTATAGCGCTTGCCGATGGCTCCCCACTCATCGTATTCGCAATTCCAGAGCGAATGGAGCTGTGAGAAGATCTGCTGCGCCTTTTCAACAAGTCCTTCTTTTTTCATTAAGGGAAATACAGCGACCTTCACGGGCGCAATGCGTGGAGAAAAATGAAGCACGGTGCGCATCTCCCCATTTTCCAACTTCTCTTCCTCGTAGGCGTCGCAGAGAAGAGCGAGAAGGGTTCTTTCCACTCCAAAAGTGGGCTCGATGACGTGGGGGATAAATTTTTCTTTCGTTTCAGGATCGGTGTATTCGAGGGAATGTCCCGAACACTGAGCATGGCGGCTGAGGTCGAAATTTGTTCTGTAAGCCAGCCCATACAACTCACTTGTTCCGAAGGGGAAATCGTACACGAGGTCGACCGTCCTTTTGGAATAGTGGGAGAGTTGGTCTTTAGGGTGTTCTTTCTGATGGACGCGTGAGGGGTTAAGACCGATGAGTTTACACCAGGTTTCCATGGCGCTTAACCACTCCTCAAACTTCTTCTGCCACTCCTCTTCGCGGATAAAGTATTCGATCTCCATTTGTTCGAATTCGATGACGCGGAAGATAAAATTCCCTGGCGTGATCTCGTTACGAAATGCCTTTCCGATCTGTCCCACGCCAAAGGGAATCCTCACGCGGAGCGTATCGATGATATTTTTAAAGTCGAGAAAGATCGCCTGAGCCGTTTCTGGGCGAAGGTAGGCCACTTCTGCTGCATCGCCCGTTTTGCTCATGGGAGTGTGGAACATGAGGTTGAAGGTGCGCGCGTCAGTGAAATCAGACGCGCCACATTTGGGGCATTTAATCTTGTTTTTTTGTACAAGCGCTGTCATCTGGTGCAAAGAGAGCTCGTCGGCATTTTGTTTCAAAACCTCTTCGATGAGGTGATCGCACCGAAAGCGGCTCTTGCATGCCTTACAGTCGATCAGGGCGTCGTTGAACCCTTCGATGTGTCCAGATGCCGCCCACGTCTTGGGATGCAAAAGGATCGGGCCATCGAGCCCCACCATGTCGCGCCTTCCCTGGATAAACCGTTTCCACCAGAGGTCCTTAATATTCTTTTTCAGCTCCGCCCCATAGGGACCGAACGAGTAGGTATTGGCAAACCCCCCATAGATCTCTGATCCAGGGTAGATGAATCCGCGCCGTTTACATAGAGCGACGATCGGTTTGAGGGAGTCTTGGGGTGCCATAGGTCTCTTATATTTTAAGGTGAGCATTCAGAGTAGCAACGATGGGGTTAAAAAGTTAAGCATTTTTTTGTTCCGCGCTCTGCATCAAAAATAAATTTATATAAATATTTATTTTGAAAAGTTGAGTTTAACTCCCACCTAGGGGTACAATAAAGAACCTAACTTAAGAGGCAGTATGACTCAGATCCAAGAAATTTCCCCAGTAGCAGCAATTAAATTTCCTCTTCTTCATGGGGCAGTACCGTCACCGCTTGTCTCTCTAGTGCGTCATTGCCTAAAGAAACATGAAAAATTAGTTCATGCCATTTTGGCAAACGTCAGTGCCGTTCGTCGGGAACATGAAGCGGCTCACTACGAGCTCATGAAGCGCCGCCACCGCATCAAAGTTTAATCCCCCTGAGGCCCTCACCTGTGAAATCCTTGCATGCACTAAGTTTAGAAGAGTTGTCCCAAGCCCTTGTTTCTCAAGGGGAAAAGCCGTTTCGCGCCAAGCAGATTCTGAAGTGGATCTATGAAAAAAAGGTCTGCGAGTGGGAGGGGATGACCGACCTGCAAAAAGGGCTTAGAGAACAGCTAAAGACCCAGTTTTCCCTCTCCTCTCTTTATCAAAAACAGATCGAGGTTTCAAAAGAGGGGGACACCTCTAAATTTTTGTGGGGCCTTTCTGATGGCAAGCTAGTTGAATCTGTGCTCATCTGCTCTGAGGAGCGGCGCACTGTGTGTGTTTCTTCCCAGGTGGGCTGTGGGGCGCGTTGTGCCTTTTGCGCCTCTGGCAAGGGGGGATTTGTCCGCAACTTAAGCGCGGCAGAAATTATGGAGCAGGTCTATCAGATCGATCGGGTTTTGCATGCGAAATCTGAGCGGGTTTCCCATGTCGTCTTTATGGGGATGGGAGAACCGTTTGAAAATTATGACAACGTAGTGAAGGCGATTCATCTCCTCAACGACCCCGCGCGTCTTGGGATCTCTCAAAGAAGGATGACGGTATCTACCGTAGGCATCATAGAGGGGATCCATCGCTTCACAAAAGAGGGGTTAAGTGTCAACCTCGTCCTCTCTTTGCATGCTCCGAACCAACACATCAGAAAAAAAATCATTCCCTATGCAAGAAAGTATCCACTCGAGGAGATTATCCGAGCCATGATCGCTTTTTCAAAAGAGAGCCGGCGCGATATTACCTATGAATATACTCTGATGGAGGGGATCAACGATCTTCCCGAGCATGCAGAAGAGCTAGCGCGCCTCTTAAGAGGGCAGCAGTGCACTGTCAATTTGATTCCCTACAACCCCGTTGCCGGTTTAACTCTGAAGCGCCCAGAAAAAGAAGCGATCGAAGCATTCCGCGAGATCCTCGTGTCAGAGGGGATCGTCACTACCTGGCGCTACACGAAAGGCAAAGACATCGCAGCCGCCTGCGGCCAGCTCGCTCTAAAACAGGCTATTTCTTAAAAGAGACAACGCGCAAAATTCCGATATACACAAGAAAACTCAAAAGTTGGACTTGATTCAACCCAATCAAGAAAAAAATAACAAGATATTAGGATGGACAGGATGGGGATACATTCTGGATTTTAGCCATGGGTGAAGGCAAGTTCTCGAGATAAAGCCTCTGTGTCCCTTCCCCTGGATCAAAAAGGAGTCCTTCGTCATTTCACAGGACGAGATAAGCTACGTGTTGCTTGTCCCAACGGGAACGCCCGTAGCCGAATCTTTTTTTTCTTCGTTTATCAACGACGATTCTAGTGCTGCATCTTCTCCCACCTGACGTTTTTTGCACAGTGCTTTGTACAGTTCTGCGCACGGACCGCTTACATATAATTGAAAAAATCTCGAAGCCACGCACGTTGTGAGTAATCCACCTCCTATCATTATAGATCCTGCAATAGTTGCGCCTTGGTCAGGATCAGTCATTCCAAAACAGGTAACAGCCCCGCCAAGTCCTGCCATTACAAGACCAGCAATACTGATCTTCGCTGCCAAGCTAAAGACACGTGCAGCCACGAGAGCTACGACTCCCCCTGTTATCATGATTAAAGCTCCGAGAGTAATAAGACACGGATCCCCACCACTTATTCCACCAAATGTCATATATCCACCTATTCCTTCTAGAAAAAGACAACCAACGGCTGACCCACTCGTTCTCGAGCACACCACTATCATATCACACTCCTATATCTTCGTGTTAGATTTTCTAGTGAAGAACGGTAGCATATTTGCAGCAACTCCTGCTAGAAAAATCTCAAAAAATCTCAATACATTGATTTTGCAATCCTAGACTTAACTCGGCACTGAATTAAAAAATTCCTAAAAAATCAAAAATGTATATACTCCAGATCTACACCATCACTTTGTAGGTTTTTTGCTGTGAGCGCTCCTTTATTTTTGACTCTATCTAGGATTTTGTTGGGCCCTTTGTTTTTGGTGGTCTATTTGTATCACGGCAGTTGGGGGATTGCTTTGTCTTACTTGCCCTATTGTCTGCTGTTTTTGGCTATTCTCTCGGAGCTCTCAGATCTATTTGATGGGATGCTCGCAAGGCGCCACAACAAAGTGACAGAGCTCGGCAAATTGTTAGATCCTATGGCAGATAGTATTTTTAGGCTTTCTGTGTTGCTGGCCTTTACTCAAGGAATTGTGGGGATTCCCGTATTGCTTGTGAGCCTCTTTTTTTATCGAGATACAATTATCAGTACATTGCGCACGTTGTGCGCTTTAAGGGGGATTGCCCTTGCTGCAAGGATGTCTGGAAAAATTAAAGCGGTGATCCAGGCGGCGGTGATCTTCTTTATCCTTCTCACGATGATCCCCTACATCATGGGGTGTTTAGACCGGGAGACCTTTAGAGCGATGAGTTTCTATGGAGTGCTCATTGCCGCTGTCTATACCCTCTATTCAGGGTTTGAATACATTGTTGCCAATCGCGTTCACATTCGTAAAGCTCTTGGAATCTCAAGGTAGGTACAAGAGCATCTCTCTATAGACATCGACATAGGCGGGAGCGGAATGGGCCCAGCTGAAATCATAGGCTAGCCCCTGCAACATTAGAGCGTTCCACTTTGCTCTGTCCTGCCTAAAGCAATCAAGAGCGCGCAGTAGCGCCCAGTCGACCCCTTCTGTATCGGGAAAATCAAAGGTGAATCCATTGCGTTTCTCCAAGGGAAGAGGGGAGGTGTCGATGTCAAAGACCGTGTTGACAAGCCCTCCCGTTAAACGAGCGAGTGGAACCGTTCCATATCTTAAGGCAATCAGCTGAGTGAGGCCGCACGGCTCGAAAAGGGAGGGGATTAAAAATAGGTCTGCTGCTGCAAAGATCTGGTGCGCTAGCTTCTCATCCCTTTCCATGAGAATGCGCGCCTCTGCTCCTTTTAGACACTCCTTTTGGAGCGTTTCGAATTCTTCTTGCAGCGCGGGGATAGGGGAGGTTCCCAAGAGGAGGAATCGCCCCCCCTTTTCTAATGTGCGATGGAGGGCGTGTTTAATCAGGTGGGGGCTTTTTTGGGGCACTAGCCGCGCAATGACAGCGACAAGAGGTTGGGTGGGGTCGGAGAGTTCTAATTGCTTAAACAGCTGCCTTTTATTGGTTTTTTTTCCTTGGAGGAGAGTCTCAAGGGTCTTTGTGTTGTAACGTTTAAAGAGATGAGGGTCTTTTTCAGGATCCCAAAATTGCGCATCGATCCCATTGAGAATCCCTCGAAGATGGGAGGCTCTTTTGAGTACACTTGTCTGTAGTCCACAGCTGCCTAGCGTCGTTTGGATCTCTTTTTCGTATTGAGGGGAGACGGTAGTGAGCTGATCTGCATATTCAATCCCCCCTTTGAGCAAGTTGATCCCTGCTTCCTCTTGGAATAGACTGAGGGTTTTGGGCAAGAGGGTCAACTCTTCAAGTTGAGGGTCTTCCAAGGGGCATTGCCCTTGGTGCTGCATGTTATGCAAGGTCAGAGCGGTGCCTTTCGTGCGAGAAGGGCCATACCCCTCCTTGCAAAGAGCGGGAATGACGGCGGTTGGCCAGTCGTGGACATGGAGAAGATCGGGCTCTATCTTTGAGTGGGAAAGGAAATGGAGGGCGACTTGAGAAAAACAGATGAAGCGGGCGATGTCATCGCTGCAGCCATAGATTGTCTGTCGATTAAAAAATTGTTTGGGATGGTGAGGTTCGACAAGAAAAACTTTAATCCCTTCGACGATTGCAGAAAAAATCGTATTCTTAAACCGGCAAGAGCCGGTATCAATCCACAGTTCTGGCACTTCGATGTGCAAATGAGAGAGTCCCTGGAAGTAGAGGCAGTCATATTTGGGCAGCACCACCTCGACCCTATGCCCCAGGCGGATCAGCTCTTTAGAGAGCCCATGGACCACATCGGCAAGCCCTCCCACTTTGGCAATGGGGGTCAGTTCTGAGGTAATGTGGACGATATGCATCATGACCTCATGCTATAGTTATTATTTTTTTTATCAAGCTTTTATGGGTTGGGTATTGCAAAATATTCAAGCAGAGATTAGCATTACCGTTTTCCCTTGGCTCGACTTTACCCATTTTTGACCTGACTGCCGATGTGGATTTGCTTTCCGAGGAGTTATTTAAAACGGGAAGGGGTTAAAAACCCCTTCCCGTTTTAAATAATCTCCCAGTTCGCCCGTAGGGGGAACGTTTGAGAGTAAATAGACAAGGCAGTCAGGTCAAAAATGGGTAAAGTCGAGCCGGAGTATTGGGGTGTCGCCAAGTGGTAAGGCAGCGGTTTTTGGTACCGCCACTCGGAGGTTCGAATCCTTCCACCCCAAATGTTCGAAAAAGTGTCCAGATGGCGAGATAGACTCTAGAGAGAGTCCATGGTCGGGATGTACGCATCTTGGCTTCTATCTCATGGAACGGTTGATTCATCTCGCTATTGCAGAATGTTGTGCTAATCATACACCCCTTTGGGGGTGTGAAAAACTATTTTTAAATGGAGAAATCGTATGAAACTCGCAGTGAAGAGCCGCGTGAGCGAGAAGAAAAAAGATGTCAAAGAGATCCGCAGAGCAGGGCATATCCCCGCCATCATTTACTCTTCCCTTGGGACACCAGAAAAACTGATTGTCGATGGAACAGAATTTAGAACTGTGTTGCGCGAGATGATCCCAGGACGACTCCCCACAATGGTGTTTACCCTTTCTGACGGGAAGAAAGAGAGAAAAGCGATCATTAAAGATATCCAGTACCAGGTGACGACTTATAACGTGTCCCATATTGATTTCGAAGAGCTTGTAGACCAAGTGCCTGTGAGAGTAAAAGTGCCTGTGAGCTGCATTGGGTTAATGGAGTGTCTGGGGATCAAATTAGGGGGTTTCTTGCGCCAGGTATTGCGCCATGTCAAGGTAGAATGTTTGCCAAAACATATCCCCACAGAATTTATTGTCGATGTGAAAGATTTGGGAATTCGCCAATCGAAACGCTTAAAAGACATTGTGATGCCAGCGGGAGTGAGACCTTTGACGGCTCCAGAAGATGTGGTCGTTATCATTGCAAAGAAGTGATAGATGGATACTCCTTATTTGATCGTGGGGCTGGGAAATCCGGGACAAGCTTACGAAAGGACGCGGCATAACTGCGGTTTTTTAGTGGTGCAGGCGATCGCTTCAAAAAGGGGGTGGACTTGGAAGAGATTCCCCGATTTACAGGGGGAGCTTGCTCAGGGGATGATCGAGGGGAGAAAGGTGTTTCTTCTGAAGCCTCAGACGTTCATGAACCTCAGTGGAGAGGCGGTAAGGCGATGTGTGGAGTATTACAAAGTGCCCCTTGAATCTTTGATGGTAGTGAGTGACGATGTTGCGCTTCCCTTAGGGACTCTAAGGGTTCGTTTTAAAGGGAGTGCCGGGGGACATAACGGGCTGAAAAGTGTGGAAGCCAGCTTGGGAACAGAAGAGTATCCTCGCTTGAGAGTGGGGATCGGGGAAAATAGGCCCCAAGAGCTAGAAGACTATGTGCTGGGTTGCTTTTCAGAAGAAGAGAAAAAGCAGATCAAAGAGGGGATTGTACAAACAGTCGATATCCTCGAATTGTGGATTAAACAAGGGATCGCAGCTGCAATGCAAGTTGCGAATACCACTAAGAAGGAAGAAGGAGATAATCATGGTTAGACAAAGAACACATCTTTACGAAGGGATGTATATCTTGAGTGCCACGCTAAGCGATGACGCAAGGCAAAAGGCTCTTGAGAAGATCACGACAGGGATCACCGGTCGTGGGGGAGAGCTTCACAAAGTATTTGACCAAGGAAGGAAGAAGTTGGCTTATGAGATCGAGGGGCGTCGCGAGGGGTACTATTTCCTTCTCTACTTTTCTTCCCCCACTCAACATCTTCAAGAGCTGTGGAAAGAATATCATCTCAATGAGGATCTCGTGCGCTTTGTAACGCTACGCGCGCCTCTTGTCCCTGAGAAAATTGAATTTAAACCATTAGAGCAAGAGTAGGAGAGCTATGAGTACACCTTTTAATAAAAGAGAAAAAAGTGCTCCCCCTTCATTGGAAGGCATTTTTGTTAAAAGACGCAAACAGTGCCCTTTTACAGCGGCAGGCGTGCGTCATATTGATTATAAAGACATTCAGACTTTATTCCAATTTGTCACAGAAAGAGGCAAAATCATTCCTCGTAGAATTACAGGAGTTTCCGCTTATTACCAACGTCAGTTGACCCAGGCGATTAAGAGAGCAAGACATATGGCTCTTTTGCCGTTTGTTGCAAACGATTAAAAAGAGAGAAAAGAGATGAGCAATCAATTATTATTACTGGAAGATGTGGAAGACTTGGGGCGTAGCGGAGATCTTGTAAAAGTGAAGCCGGGTTATGCGCGCAATTTTCTCCTTCCTCAAAAAAAAGCAGTTGTGGCGGACACGTTTACACTCCGTCTGCAAGTCAAGCTTCAAGAGGAGCGTTTAAAACAAGCGGCAGCGGATAAAGTGGAATCGGAATCGTTAGCCAAGCGGTTGGATGGGCTGGTTCTTTCTATCGAAGTTAAAGTCGATCCAGATGGCCATATGTATGGCTCTGTGGCAGCGCACGATATTGTGAGTCTTTGTGAGAAGGAGAATATCAAATTAGAAAAACGGCATGTAGTTTTGCCTCACCCAATTAAAACGTTGGGAGCCCATCCTGTCACCTTCAAACTTAAAGAAGGGATCCCTGCAAAAATTACATTGCACGTGATTAAAGAAGGCACGGTATTTTCTCCTGAGGAAACGCCTCCAGTTTAGGGAAACCTTTTTGAGGATGGTATGGACAAGTGGATCGTCGTGACGGGAGCTGCGGGTTTTATTGGTTCTGGGGTTGTCAAATTCCTTAATGATAAGGGGTTGTACAACCTCATTCTTGTCGATGATATCGAAAAGACAGATAAGTGGAAAAATCTACTCGGTAAAAAGAGTCTTGATCTTTTCTCTCGCCATGAACTTTTCTCTTGGCTAGAGGGCAGGGGCGATCAGATTGCGGCGTTTTTGCATCTCGGGGCGTGTTCTGATACGCTCGAGTCAGATGGCGATTTTCTGATGCAGAACAACTTCCGCTATACTGTGCGCCTTGCAGAGTATGCCTTAAAGCACTCGATCCGTTTTATCTACGCCTCTTCTGCTGCGACGTACGGAAAAGGGGAAGAGGGTTTTTGCGATGACCATGAGGGATTAGAGGAATTAAAGCCGCTCAATCTGTACGGCTTTTCTAAATACTACTTCGATCTTTGGGCTAAGCAAAATGGGGTGCTCGATCAGCTGGTTGGATTAAAGTATTTCAATGTCTTTGGTCCCAACGAAAACCATAAGGGGAGGATGGCCTCTATGGTGTATAAGATGGTCCCCCTGGTGCAACAAGAGGGAGTCATCCCCCTTTTCAAATCTTCAGACCCTTCCCGGTTTAAAGACGGGGATCAGCGGCGCGATTTTATCTATACCAAAGACGCTGTGCGTATGAGCTGCGCTTTTTTAGAGAATGAAATCTGTGGTATTTTTAATATAGGATCGGGGGTGGCTTCCTCATGGAACGAGTTGGCAGGGGCTGTATTTAAAGCATTGGATAAACCGATCAAGATTGAGTATATCGACATGCCCCGTGAGATGCAGGGGCAGTATCAAAATTACACCTGTGCTTCGATGGGAAAATACAATGGGGCGATGAGGGGGGCTCTTCTTTCTTCCACTCGATGTGTAAACTCCCCTCTTTTTGCACAACAAGAAGAGGAAGACCGCTTGTGTCAGTTTTCTTTGGAAGAGGGGGTCGGAGATTATGTCAAAAACTATTTGCTAACAGGACAAAGATGGTAAAGCTCAGCGGGATGCTTAGTCGGTTTAAGGCAGTCAGTGTGCTTGTGATCGGAGATTTTATGCTCGACACTTACACGACGGGAAAGGTGAAGAGGATCTCCCCTGAAGCGCCCGTCTCTGTGCTCCATGTGCAAAAAGAGGAGAGTCGTCCTGGAGGAGCGGGGAATGTCGCCTTGAACCTCCTCTCTTTGGGAGCGAGCGTGATCGCTGTGGGACGGGTCGGAGGGGATGTGGCGGGCGAGTCGCTTTGCGATGCCTTGCGCACAGAAGGGGTTAATACTGACTACCTCCTCGTGCAACAGGGCTATAAGACCCCTGTAAAAAACCGACTGATTGCAGAGGCCCAGCAGATTTTGCGCGTCGATTTTGAATCGATCACTCCGCTGCCCCTTTCCTTAGAGGAAACGATTTTAACTTCCCTCTCCTCCCTTCTAGACCAGGTGCAGACAGTGGCTATTTCCGACTATGGAAAAGGGTTTCTCTCTCGTGCTTTTTTACAACAAGTCATTGCGATGGCTTCTCTTAAGGGGATCCCTGTCATCGTC
>JAHFTN010000023.1 GCA_023269365.1 Chlamydiota bacterium
AGATTCTCCATGAGGAGCTCCTTCTTTAAACACATTCCAGCTTGGATCTTTTTTCAAAATATGAGAAGTTGTCAATCCTTCATAATCGCCATAGTTCCATTCTTTTAAAAGGGGCTCGATCTGTTTTTGTGAAGAGAGATTCGCAAGCTCACACGTCATAAGAGCTCGTTTTAAGGGGCTGCATAATACAGTTTTAAAGGGGTAGTTTTGTAGTTTTCTCCCTAAAAGGGTGGCTTGTATCTTTCCCTGTTCTGTCAGGGGGATATCAGTGGTTCCTGTATGTTGACCGCTCAGGGACCATTCGGTTTCTCCATGGCGAATGAGATAAATAGTTGGAAAATGGGGTTGCATTTCAGTATATTCCTTTCGAGGGAATTGCAAAACTCCTTTTGGGGTCCAAGTGTGCCCGTTTAGCGCAGGTTCAAATTTTAGCGAGACCCCTAAGGCCCAACAAGTTATGTTGTCTCGCTGCAATCTGAACCTGCGCTAAAATCATCGCTTTTTGACCCGCAAAGCGAGTTTTGCAATTCCCTCTTTTGTTTAACCTATAACTTAAGATGCCATTAAAAGTCATTACACCCCTCGCTGCTTGCCACGAGATCCACTCTCCTAGCGATTTTGAAAAAGTCTTTCAGGTGCGCTATCTGCAGGGGTTAGAATTTTTAAATGATAAGGTGCAGAAAAAACTACAGGCGCGCTATAAGAAGGCGTTAAAAAAAGAGTGGATTACCCCCAGGCAGAAGTGGTTAGGGGCCTATTATGCTCCTGGGTTAGAGGGAAAAATTGCGTTAGATCTCACTATCAGGTGGATCGATGGAATCATTGGATATGGGGTATGGACAAATCGAGAGATCCCTCCACATATGTACATTGGGGAGTATGCGGGGGTATTAAGGCGGCGGCGCTGGTGGGGGCGGTGGGACAACCTTTACTGTTTTGATTATGCGATAGGGGAGAGGAGGAGCTCTTCGTTTGTCATCGATGCTCAAGATGCCTCCAATCATACCCGCTTTATGAATCACAGCTTTGATCCCAACGTAGAGCCAATTTCTGTTGACTACAGGGGGCAAATTCACGTGATCTTCCGCACTAAAAAAAAGATCGCAGCAGGAGCGCAGCTCTGCTACGACTACGGAGAGGAATACTGGGAACGACGCTCCAAACCTGCTTTCTTGAATTTAGACTAATAAGCCAGGATATGCGGATGTCGGGTCTTCAATAGGGCGGCGTTTACAACAATGATATACAAAAGTTGCAAATGGGGGTACTGCACAGGTAATAGAGAGCAAACAAGAAATCTGTCGTTCTGATCGATTCTGACGTGGGTCTCCTACTGCCAGAGCAAAAAAAACAACTGATGCAATTGCAGAAAAGGCAACTAGGGTATAGGTTGTATATACAAAAAGCCCGCAATAAATATTTCTTTCTGAAAGGGCAGTGGAAGGATCATATTGACCTGCGGGATTAACCATAAATTTTTCCTTGTAAAAACCAATTAATTCCAAGCATAGCAAAACTTCATAAATTTGAAAAGTTTTATATCCAAACTATCCCTCGACTTTGCAGGTGTCCTGGGACTAGTCAGCTGCGCCGAGTATAGTTTGGGTACAACTCGACAAGTTAATGGGTCTGTTGCAGCTCTTTATCGAAATAGGCGGTAAGTTCAGAAGAGCGCTTCTCGAGCCATCTGTGCATCCGCAGAGTGTCTGAGGCGAGCTCTTCAGAAGAGAGGGGATGGGGGACCATAAAAAAGGCGCCGATGTCAATGGCAATGGCTCGATTTTGTATCAATCCCATATTCCTTCGCAAGGAGGGGTCTATATCGATGATCCCCTGCGCGTGTCTCTCTTTTAGACACGTTAAAATTTCCTTAATCACCTTTTTCCCTGCTTCGAGGTCGTGGTTTTTAATGTGTTTGCGCAACACTTTAAAGGCATTTTGTGCATAGAGCTGCAGGGCAAAGGGAGTGTGGGAGAGATCGATCTTGTGATGGATGCCTAGCTTGTCGATCAGGGTGACGTGGAAGTTTTGAAGCGCTGGGTTGGGATTCAGGTTCAAATAAAGAAGGCCTGTCTGTTCTTTAAGGCGCAAGTAGGCAAGGGCGCTGCTGTCAAAGGCGCGAAAGAGTTTGCACTTTTGCAAAGAGAGGAGTTGTAGTCTTAAAAGGTCTGCAACGCCAAGAAATCCCCTTTCATAGAGGAAAGAGTATTGAGTGAGGTGGTGCATCTTAAAGAGTTTTAGAACAGTACGTCCATCTTCTGAAAGGAAGGCATAGGTTTGTCCTCCACTATCTAGGTAGGTGAAGGGACGGGAGAGAGTTTCTTTCAGGGCTGCTTTTTCCTCTTCTTTCAGAGAGGGAAGTTCCCAATGGGGTGAGGCTGCAAGAGGAGAGGTGATGTGGGTAAGCTGAAAGCCATCGGTTTGAGTATGGCACCACTTCCCTACAAAATAGAGACTTAAAAACACTCCCAAGACGCTTAACCCCCTCATGAATATTCCTCTTGTATCCGCTCTACGAGGTAAGTGGCCAAAGAAGGGTGGGTCTTTTCAAGCCAGAGTTTGAGATCGAGGGTGGAATAGAAGAGCTCTTGTCTATACAGCCAAGCCTCTTTCATATGGGGATTGAAAGAGAAAGAGCCCGTATCGATTTCAATCGCCTCAGTGCCAAGGAATCCAAAGTTGCGAGGGACGATGTCTCGATCGTGAATCCCTTTCATGCAGCGCTTAAAAAGGAGCGCCAGGAGCGAGTCGAGGCTTTGTTTCCCCTCCTCTTCTGAAAGGGAGGAAAAATGTTCCTCAATGGAAGTTGCCCTTTTTTGTAGCACAAATCGGGTCGTATTGAGATCGATATTGTGGGCAATGCCACAGGCATCAAAAAGGATTAAAGGCTTAAATTTCCCTTGTGGTTGCAGATGCAGGTAAAGAAGGCCCGTTTCTTCTTTGAGGTCGCCATAGGCCAGCTGGATACTCTCGAATGTGCGCTGCAACCGGTATTCCCGAATGCCCCATAGACGCTTAAGCAGGTGCGCCGCCCAGGAGGGGAGGGCTTCTACGGGGAAAGTGTGTTGAGCCACGGTCCCGGCAAAGCTACTGTAGTCTTCACAAAAAAGCCCTCGGTGCAAGTAGACGGGTCGGAACCGATCGAGCTTGAAAAATTTAATGACGGTAGTTCCATCTTGACTTAAAAAAGCAAAACACTCACTTCCCGCTCCGAGGAAAATGTAGGGCTGCTCGAGTTTTTCTTGCACTTCGGGAGTTAGAGGACAGGGTTTTTCCTTTAGGCTCATGAGATCGTCGGCTTGGATCCGTTGCACCCAAAATCCACGCGTCTTCCTCTCCACGAGTTGCTCTAATCCTAAATAAACTAGAGCCATTATAATTAATATTATGCATCTCTTCATTTTATGCAGGATAATTGGTATTCTAATTCTTTATCAAGCGTAGCTGTTAGTTCTGGAGCATTTTGTATCAGCCACTCCCTTAATCCTGAGGTAATTTTTCTAATCTCAGTAGAAAATTCTTTAATATCTTGCTTCTGTTCCCTCATCGAGAGGGGCCCTACATCGATTTGGACAGCTGTAGTTCCCCTAAAGCCATAGTTAGCGCGGATCAAGGGGTCGTTATCGGCAATCGCATGCTCCCGTTTCCAAAAAAAGAGTTTTATAAGAGAGGCGATTGCCTCTTGGGCTCCTTCTCTATCGTTTGCCTTTATATAGTGTTTAAGGGCGGGGTAGACGAGTGTCGCTTTTTTTTGCAGAAGAAATCCCACTGTGTTTAGATCAAGAGTATGGGAGATGTTAAGAGGATCGACAACGATTAGCTCTTTGGGTAAATTCTGCGTGGGATGTAGATGTACATACAACACCGCTGTCTGCTCTTGCATCTGATGAAAGGCGAGGGAGTAGCTCTCTTCTATTTTGAGTTGCTTATCCTTAAAATAGTGTAAGCGTTTTTCTGCCCAGCCCCCAATAAGAGGAAAATGGAAGAGGAGGGAAAAGAGTTTGACTTTTTTTGCATAGCGGTTATTAAAGAATTTTAAGACAGTTTGTCCATCTTCAGAGACAAAGGCAAAACTCTGTTTCCCTTTTCCTAAAAAATAGAATTTTTGTTCTATTTCCGGAAGGGGAATGGAGCTCTCATTTAAGGCTAGAGAAGAGAGGTTCCCTCGAATCTTATTCAGAGAAAACCCTTGAGTGGCATGATGGCAACCTCGCGCAGTGGCATAAATTGCAAGAAAACATAGGCAAGTCATGAAAAACAACTTAATCTTGACTGCAGGCGGTCGAGATTTCTTCATCTAAAATACTCACGAGGTTGGGGTAAGAAGTTTCAAGAAAAGAGCGAAATCGTGTTATCATCAGGGGAAGCTCTTCTTTGTAGTTCGTAGATTTTGGCATATTTTTTACTAATTTTCCCACATCGATAAGTAGGGGAGTTTTCTCTTCAAATCCGATATTTCTATGTAATCCAGGGTCTTCATCGAAAATTCCCTTTTGAGCACATCTGACAAGAAGATCTACAACGCCATGGATCGCTAGCTTCAACTCTTCTTCATTGGAGAGGCGATTCAATGCGCAAGGGAGGAGATCTACCCTTTTTTGCACTACAAATTCCACTCCGTTGAGATCGAGGCTGTGTTTTATCCCTAATTTGTCGACAAGTGTCAGTCTCTCCTCTCCTGAAGTGGGCTCTCCCCAGTGCACATACAAGAGGCCGCTTTCTTCTTGCAGCTCTTCGTATGCTAGCTTGTAGCTGGCACGCTCTTTTTTGATTTTTAAGAGTTGTTTGTCCAGTCTTTTCAAAATTATACGCTTGAGGCTTAGTGGCATAGGAATTTTAAATAGGAAGCTATAGGGCTTGTAGATGTGGTGGTGGAGAAATTTGATGACAATTTTGCCGTCCTCGGAGACAAAGGCAAAACATTGTCCTCCTCGAGCCAAATAATAGAAAGGTTGGGAAAAGAGGGCAGCCGGGAACTCTTTGCAACGGCTCAAAGGTTGTTCTATAGGCACAAGGGAGAAGTCGGGTTGGATCCTAAGCAAAGAGAACCCTTCTGTCTGCTCTGAGCAAAAAAAGCTCACAAAGCGCCAAGCGACAAAGAAAATGGCAAGGGAGGTTCCTCTTTTTACCCACTTATTCATAACTCTCCAAGATTTCATTCACTGCACTTTCCACATAGGGGATGAGCTCGGGGTTTGTTTTAGCAAGATTCTTGCAAAAGCGTTTTTTCACCTTTACAAACTCTTGTTTCACCCCTCGAGGCCGCTCTGCTAAACTCTCTAGCCTTCCCACGTCGATTAAAACCGGTCGTTCTCTGTCGAACCCGTAATTAGAATAGAGCTGCGGGTCTTTATTGCTAAACCCCCTGTCGTAAATGCTCTTATGCAAACTCAAGATTTTATCCACTGCAACTTTAAAGTTTTCTTCATTTAACTGCTTCAAGACCTCGCCGGCAGGGGTGACTTTTCTTTGGAGGACAAATAGGGCGGTATTCAGATCGATCTTGTCGGGAAATCTCGGATTAATAAGCCCCTCTGTGGGATAGAAATGGGTATAGAGGATTTGCGTTTCCTCCGCAAAATAGTCAAAGGCAAATGAAAATGCCTTTTTTAATTTTTCTAGCTCCCGCTTTTTCCCTCTGCTTTTAAGGAATTTTAGCACATAGAGGTCGTTGTTACTGGCGTAGACATCACACTGCCCCCCTTTTCCCAAATAGTGGTAGGGAAGAGAGAGAGCTTGTGCGACCTCTTGTTCCCCTTCTGTAAAGGGATAGAGGCGTTGAATCTCATTCAAGAGGTGCTCTTTTAATGCGCTGGAGCGGGGAGTTAACCATTGGCAAAAGTGGTCTGTAATGCGCAGCAGTTCCAACCGTTGCTTTTCGGGGGTTAACTTTCTCGTTTCTCGACAGAATCTGCCCGGGTCGATTTGCAACGCCTTTTTTCCCAGGAATCCGAAGTTGGTATTTAAGTCGGGGTCTTTATCAAAGATCCCCTTCTCATAACGGCTATGCAGAAGGTCAATCAAATTGGTAATCGCCTCTCGAGCCCCCCTTTCCCCTTCTGTTTGCATCAGGTGGGCGATAGAGGGATAAATAAGAGTCGCTTTCTTCTGCAATATGAATTCGATCTTCCCGAGATCCAGAAGATGGGTAATCCCGAGCTTATCGATGATCTTAATCTGTCTATTTTCAAGATTACTTTTGTTGAGATGCAAGTAGAGAAGGCCTGTTCCTTCCCGCATCTCTTCAAAAGCGATTTTATAGCTCTGAAAATCCTTCATGAGCCCAAGCTGTTTTTCTATCAGTTTTTTCACCCGGTACCTCTCATAGGGAAAGGGGAAGACGCAGCGGGTAAACCACGCTCGAGGCAGCAGATGGTCGAAGCGGAAGAATTTGATGACAGCCGTCCCATCCTCAGAGGTAAACACATACGATTGAGCGCCTTTTGCAAGGTAATAGAAAGGTTGATCGAGAAGAGTTTCCACAGCACTCTTTTCCTCTTCATCTAGAGAAGTTACTTCCCACGCAGGGTTAAAATTTAGGGAGGAAAGGATCTTTGTTACGACAAAGCCGTCTGTTTGTCTATGGCAGAATTGTTTCAGCAGAAAAAGGGCAAAAACAAACACCAAGAAGAATTTAAGATGTCGATACTGCATAAGACTTAACGTTTATGCAAAGAGCTTACCTTGTGAGGGATTCAGCGTCAAGGTTACTTGATGACGATCGTCCTTGTAACATCATTAAAAGAGCCGGGGACAGGGGTATTGCTAGGGTCTAGCAGCTCAAGGCGCACTTTATGCATTCCCTTACCAAAACCGTAGAGATAGTAGGGCTGCCAAGAGATAAGAGTGCGCTGGATCGTGTTGTCTAGGGTGAGGCGCACCTTGTAGCCATCTTTTGAAAGTTCACAATTTGTCAGGTAGAAATCGAGCAGGATCGGCTGCTCATTTTTTTTGTCGTAATCGTATTCCCCCTGAGGCTCGTTATAGGTAAGATAGGGGGCAGAGAGATTAATAGAGGTTGCCTCTTTTTTAACCTGATAATAGAAGGTGCTAGCAGCAAAGGCTCCGTCTGTTTTCACGCTCTCATTGTAAGAACGTACGGGAAAGGCGCGGATCACGTGCATCCCTGGCTCGAGTTTGAAGGGGATTGTAAAATCGACGGTTTGATCAAAATAGTCTTCCGCATCGTCAAGGGCGTTGATGAGCGCCTCATTCAAGGAAAAGTAGGGTTGGTTGTCGATGAAGACATGCAGGCTCTGTCCTTCAGAATCATTCCAGATCTCTTTCTTGCGAGGCTGCTCAGTATCTGTTCCGATGGGATAGCCCTCTAGGAGGATCTGTCCTTTTACGGGGGCTGTGGTTTTCAATTCTTTATTTTTGGGGTAAAGGATCGCCGTTCTCACATGATCAGGATCGGGCGTGGGGGTAACGGGGACCACTTGAATCTTTTCAGAATGGGGTGTGGGCTCTTCTAAAGAAGCGCACTGCCCTGTCGTGCAAGCTAGCGCGCAAAGAGCTGTGAGTAGTGTTGATGTTTCTAAGTGGATTCTCAAGGGGGCCTCTCTATTATTAACTCTAAAAATAGTATTTATGCCCTTTCTTATTTTTAGTCCAGAGGTTGCTTGGAAATAATTAAAAATTGAATGTAAATCTTTTAGGTTTTATAACTCGACTTTGCGGATAGGTTCATTGATGGAGGCTTTATCTCGCGAACCCAATGGCTAAAGTCCAGTATAAAAAAATAATATGCCTAAACACTACTTGGGAATCCTTCTTTTTATTGCATCGATGTTGATATTCTCAACAGCCTATGCCTTATTTAAAGCCTGTAACCCTTTTCTTTCGAATAGCTTATCCATTTTTTTTGTTAGTGTTTGTGCTTGCCTTTTGCTTTTGCCTTCCGTCATCAAAAAAAGAAGGGAAGTTTTCACTGAGAAAAATTTTTTTTTGATTATAGTAAGAACGGTGTTGGGACTCTTAAGCCTTTATTTCATTACGTTTGCCCTGAAAACGGATTCTCTTTCTGAGGTCATTTTACTGAATAATACAGCCCCACTTTTTGTCCCATTTATTGTGTGGATTTGGCATAGGGCTATAATTTCCCATCGGGTTTGGGTGGGCCTGGGCTTGGGTTTTATAGGGATCGTCCTTATACTCAGACCCAATTTTCATGATATCAATATCGGTTTAATCCTCGCTTTGCTTTCTGGATTATTCTCAGCTGGCTTGCTCGTCGTTACGCGTCTCATCGCGCACGAGCCGTTTTTGAAGCTTTTATTTTATTATTTTGTTCTAATCAGCCTGTTCTTATCTCCTTTTCTTTTCTTAAAATGGGATTTGCCTCCCCAGTGGATTTGGCTATTTTTATTTTTAGCTAGCGTAGCATTACTTATAGCTCAGTTGACGTTTGCTGCATCGATGCGTCATGCCTTACCGCATGAGGTGGCTCCTTTCATCTATACAAGTGTGGTTTTTTCAGGGTTAATCGATTGGATTTTCTGGGATACTGTCCCTAATTTGCTTTCTCTAATTGGAATGGTTATTGTTTGCATCGCTGGAATAATCACATTAATAAAAAAGAGAGTATAATGGAATCTATCGTATTATTCGATCCTGCTGGTGTAAGTGGAATTAATCTAAGAAAAGTAGCTAGGAAATTAGGATTTAAAGTCATAGCTGTTTTTACCTTGCCAGAAAAAAATCTCAAAGAGCTCTATCACGATAAAGAATTGTTTAAAGGTTGGGATGACATCATCCTTTCAGACGAAAGGCAAGAAATTTTAGACAAGCTCAAGACGGTTTCTGTAAGAGCCGCAATAGCAGCTACGGAGAGTGGAGTAGAATTAGCAGATCAAATTGCAAATAGTCTAAATCTTTGGGGGAATTCGATTGATTACTCTGAGGAGAGAAGAAATAAAAGCAAAATGAGAGAAATCCTTAAAATTAATGGGTTTTCTTGTCCCGATTTTGCTCAGTGCGATTCTCTTGAGAAGGCCATCAAATTTGCTAAAGGACATAGGTTTCCTCTCGTGATTAAAACTCCTAAGGGGGCAGGCACAAGTCAAGTTTACGTTTGCGATCATCTAAAAAATCTAACGGAAGCATTTCATAAGATTTACGGGCAAAAGAACCTCTACGGCCAGATAGCAGACCATGCACTCATTGAAGAATATATCGGAGGAAAAGAATATGTGGTTGATACTTTTAGTGATGGAGAAGCTGTTCACGTCACAGATGTTTGGCTCTATGAAAAAATTGATGTCGCAAATTTAAAAAACATCTACTACAACGTCTATTCTCTGTCGCTTGATGACCCCTCTCTTACAAATCTGATTCAGCATGCAATCAAAATCGTAAAGGCTTTTCGTATACTAAGAGGTCCTGCCCACATGGAATTGAAAGAGGATCCAACTCGAGGTCCTACCTTGATTGAAATCGGAGCTAGGCTGGTGGGGAGGAATTTATCCGATTTAATCAGCAAATATACGAACTTTGACCCTTATAGGTTGATGATCGAAGTGTTTTCTAATGGCAAAACACAAGTTCCTTACCCCATCGTATATCAAAAACATTTTGGGGTTGCCTTTTGCCCTATTATTCAAACGGGGGTAATCGATAATATTCTAGGAATAGAAGAGATTAAAAAACTCAAGTCCTACGACTCACACTCACTCAATATAAAAAAGGGGGACTTTGTCTCTCTTAACGCAAGTGTTTTTACTGTTCCAATTGTTGTCTATTTTGCTCATGCAAACCGAGAGCAAATCCAAAGAGATCTAGCTTCTGCTCATAAATACTTTCAGCTCGAACTAGGGTGAAGTGGTTGGCCTAGGCTGGACAGGTTCATAGTATAAGAATCTTTTTTATTTGCAAAGATCTGGGAAGATCCTTTATTTCTAAGTCTATATGGAAATTGTTTCGATTAATTTAGTTGTGCTCATCGTTTTATTTGGGTTATTTTTTGATTATACGAATGGTTTTCACGATGCGGCAAACGTGGTCTCGACGGTCATCGCTACGCGTGTCTTAGCCCCTTTGAGCGCAATTTTGTTAGCTGCGGTGTTGAATTTTATCGGAGCGACACAGATCAGTGGGGTCGCAGAGACGATTACATCAGGACTTGTCAATCTGGCTTCCGCTTCTCAAATCACGGTCCTGTGCGCCCTGATCGGAGCTATCTTCTGGAATCTGATCACCTGGTATTTTGGGATTCCCAGCAGTTCTTCTTACGCGCTAGTTGGGGGGTTAATTGGGGCCTCCTGGATCCATGAGGGGATCGGCGTCATTCTCTGGAAGGGGCTTCTCTATAAAGTGGCAATTCCCATGATCATCTCTCCTCTTGTAGGTTTTCTCATTGCCTTTGCCCTTTTAAAGGGGCTCAACTGGTTGATCCACTCCCATCGCTTGCGCCATACAGATAAGCTCTTTGCCCGCCTGCAGATCGGCTCTGCTAGCTTGGTGGCTCTTTCTCATGGATTAAATGATGCGCAAAAAAGCATGGGGATCATCACTCTAGGCCTCTATGCGGGAGGGGTTATTATCCAGCCCCATATTCCCCTATGGGTCATTTTTGCTTGCGCCCTCGTGATGGCTCTTGGAACTGCTTCTGGAGGCTTTCGGATCATCCGCACTGTGGGTTATGAAATCACAAGACTGCGCCCCTTGCAGGGATTTGCTGCAGAAGCGAGTGCTTCTTGCGTCATTTTAACGGCTAGCTTTCTCGGGATGCCCATCAGCTCGACCCATATGATCGTCGGTAGTGTGACGGGGGTGGGGGTGGCAAATGAGGCCTCTAAGGTGCGCTGGTCGATAGGCAAGAAGATGGGGATAGCCTGGGGCTTAACGCTCCCCGGTTCTGCCCTCGTTGCAGCGCTTGCCTTTCGCTGCATCGAAACTCTTTTTTAATCTAGATGTTTGCCGTATTAGATCGGTTGAGTAGGCGAACAAGATCCCATGAGAGTATCCTGAATTTCCCCTTGTTTAATCCTAAAGACAGCAGAAGTTTCGAGCCCCTCATGTAAAGAGAGCGGTGAGGTAAGAAAGACCTGGCCAAAATGAGAGAGGTGCAAAAGAAGCTGCTTGTGTCTTTTTTTGTCGAGTTGAATCCCAAAGTCATCGATCCCAAGAAGGGGCTTATCTTCGAGAAGCTGTGCCATATGTTCCCATTCTGCAAAGCGCAGCGCCGAGAGGCAGGAGCGCTTTTGCCCTTCGCTAGAAAAGGTTTTGACTAGCTTTTTCCCCAGTTGAATCGAGAGATCGTCGCGGTGGGGCCCCACAAGGGTATTGCCGATGACCATCTCCTTGGGGCGCATCTCTTTAAAGGCGTGTTGCAAAACGAGGGCTTTATCTTCCGCTTCGCATAGAGAAGAGGGGTTGGAGTGGTAGTGTAGAGACAGAGGATCGGCCCCCCTGGAAAGAAGCTCGATCCATTTGTTTAGGTGAGGGATAATCTCGAGGACCACATGTTTGCGTTTATCTACGATATAGCTAGCAGAAAGGGCCATCACCTCTTCCCAGGCGGCAATCCCCGCTTGAGAAGAGGCGCGCAGTAGGTGGTTTCTTTGCTTCATCGCCTTAAAATACCTTCCCAGATGGTGCACATAAGAAAGATCTATCTGCGCGCTATGTAGATCGAGAAAGCGGCGCCGCTCAGAGGGAGAGCCGTTGATCAGGGAGAGATCATCCGGAGTGATGAGGACAGAGGGGAGGATCCCAAGAAGGGAGTGCAGGGTGGAATACGCATTTCCATTATGCTCCACCTTGCGCCCCTCTTCGTCGTAATAGATCTTTAATGTCTGAGAGATCCCGTCCCTGAAGAATTCTGCCTCTAAATAGAAAAAACGTTTTCCGAAGGCGACAAGATCGCTTAGTGTATGGGTGCGAAAGGACCTTCCCGTGCTTACTAGATAAATTGCCTCGAGAAGGTTTGTCTTCCCCTGCCCGTTTTCCCCTTGGAAAAAGTTGACGGACGGGGAGAAAAACACCTCGCTTTGCAAGTAATTTCTAAAGTTGCGAAGCAGCAGGCGCTTGAGATACATTAAACTTTCTCTTAATATAAGTCATTGCGGGGTTAATTGCCAGACAACAGACCGTCCTTTGCCTCTGGAAATCAATAACTTTTTTTCTCGTAAAATGGCAAGATCATAACGCAGTGTGCGTTTAGGAATTACACTAGGTAGAAGTTGTAAAATTTCTCCGTAAGAGGAACACCCAATAATGAGAATCCCTCCAGAGGTATTAGCAAAAGAAACTAGGGTTTTAAAGATAGGCGACAAAGAGGAAAGGTCTCTTTTAAACTCTAAAGTCTTTGATTCAGAGCACTTAATGAGTTTTTCTATTTCCATAATTTCGTCGCATTTATTTCTTATCTTATAAGATCAGGCAAAACAACCTTACGCGGTCAGTCGAGTCGCATGGGCATGATGACAAACTGTGCTGTCGTCGAGTCTGTAATCAGACCAGGATTATAGGAGTCTGTGATGGTGAAGTTCACCGTTTCATCTTTGCTGTGGCGCAAGATGTCGAGAAAGTAGACGGGGTTAAAAGCAATGTGGAGTGGTTCTCCTGCGTAATTGACCGGCATGGAGACGGTTCCCTCTCCACTTGTTGCCGTATTGATCGAGATGTGTAGCTCTCCTGTTGTAAACGAAAACTTCACCGAGTTGTGCTGCTCGCTAGTGAAAAGGTTAATTTGTCGAAGGAGAGACATCAACTCCTCTCGATGCAGAGATAAGGCCTGCTCTTTGGATTGAGGGATGATCCTACTGACATCGGGGAATTTACCGGAAAAGAGTTTGCTCACTAGCGTCACATTATTGAGCTCGAAGGCGATCTTATCTTGCATTAAGGTGATGACAACGGCGCCCTCCTCTTTCGCATCTAGGGTGTGGATAATCTCTTCTGCCGCTTTCAGAGGGATGAGGTAGGACCCACTTGCCCCCACAGGAAAAGAGGCATTAAAGCGAATTTTTGTAAGGCGTTTCCCATCGGTAGAGCAAAGAGAGGCTTCTATGCTGCTATGCTCTAAAAACAGGGCGTTGAGCGTATTTTGCGTATCGACTTTAGCAGCGGAAAACAATGAGCGCGAGAGGAGCTCTTTAAGTTCTTTCGAGGGGATCGAGAAATGCACCCCTTCTTGCAGGTTGGGAAATTCGGGAAATTCCGCCTTCAGCATCCCCTGGATTTTAAACCGAGAAGAGCCAGAATTAATGGCCGCCGTCTCAGGAGAGGGGGTATGGATCTCGAGAGTCGGGGCCGTAAGCTCTCTCACAAGCGAGATAAATTGGCGCGCAGGCAAGGCGATAGAGCCCTCCTTTTGCACGGTGGCACTGAGATAGACGCGCATGCTCACGGTCCCATCTGTGGCGCTAATCACCACCTGGTCATCCACAGCTTCGATGAGCAAAGTCCCCAAGATGGCAAATGCAGGCTTGGAAGGGGTGATTGTCTGGATCTTGTTAAGTAGCGTGGTGAGCTCTAACCGAGAGAGGATGATTTTCATAGAAGGTTTGTCTCCTTTAATGCCATCCGTATCATAGCGGATGGAGACAAAATCGGTCTATGAATAAAATTTATACAGTGTCTTTTAAGAGAGTTACATAAGTATGAGCAATACCTGTACGATGATCGGGGATGATTCCTGTAAGTTTGACCTCGCTTAGTATCTCGCTGGGATTTTTTGCATTGCAGATGTAAAAGTAGCTAGTAGTTTTTATCGAAACAATCCCCTCATTTACGCTCAATTTTGTCGAGGCAGATCTTGTCGGGTCAGGTCGGGTTCTATCTTGCCTTGGCAGGTAATTGAGAGATTCTGTACCATTATTTATGAATGAACATAAACTCTGATAAGAGTCAGCATAAATTCCTTGCTGGAGACAAGCAGAAATTTTTTCGATCTCCTCTTCAGAAATCTTTTTTTCTCTTAAAAAGGTTTTATAGAGTTCCATCCCTTCTTTAACAGAGGGTGTTTGTTCTTGTAATTTTGTATTTCCCAGGTAAATAGTGCCTCGATTCCAATCTGCTTTAATCTGATCTTCTAGCTCTTCTTTTGACTTAAAGCCTTTAAAAATATCTTCTATTATATTTATTTTCTTGGGATTTGGGAGTTCCATAGTTCGAACTTCTACGGGGAGCCCTATATTAATTGTAAATAGGGGTGGGTTCTTCTCTGCAGTGAGGAAAAATGCGGGGAGATTTTCTGAATAGAGGGGTGGTTCTTCTTCCACAGAGGGATCTTCATCTGAAATGTCTGCAGTATTATTTATATTGTCTAAAACAGGGGGCTTATACGCAGAAGCAAAGATACCTGGCAAGAGCAGTCCCGCTTGGGTGTCCGGTGGGGTGAATTGAAATCTGTGTTGGTTGAGTATTCCCTTTAGATCTTGGGGCAAAGAAGAGGGATCAGACACTTTTAACACACAGCGCCCCAATCCCGTTGTATGGTCATCGATGATTCCTGTTAATTCCATTTTACAAAGGGGCTTGCAGCTCTCTTTGTCCACAATCTGGTAAAAGCAAGAAAATTCGATGGTTGCAATTCCCCCTTTTGCAGATACCGTCGTGCGTGCTAGGGGCTTTGTATTATCTGCTATGGGGACATACTTTGGCCTTAGAGCCTC
>JAHFTN010000024.1 GCA_023269365.1 Chlamydiota bacterium
ATGGATAAGGAAAGGCACGAAAATGGGTTAATTATATTGCTTACAATAAGTTAGTTGAGGAAGGAGGCGTCGGGAACAACGACGATGTCAGGGCTTACCCTTGCCCTTAAAATCCCTTGAATGGCATTCAGCGTGGTGCCTGTTGCCGAGTGGCAAGAGGTGCAAGCCCCCTGGTAAGCGATAATGAGCTCTTTATCATTTACAAAGTCGAGGAGTTCAATCCCCCCTGCATCAAGCTCGATATAGGGGCGGATATCTGTAGCGATCACCTCTTCAATCACAAGGAGCTTTTGTTCCTTTGTAAGCAGCTCCCAATCGGGGTAGCACAAGCTAGCCTCTACTTCTGCAAGAGGCGTTACAGGGTCTTTATTCAGTAAATCTTGACACTGCTCCAATGCATCCTCAATGAGATCGATGACGAGATTGACATGAGAAAAGGTCTCTTCGGGAAAGGCGGATACGTCGGGCTTGTCTTGCAGGTGGCGATCGATCAGCTCTGCTGTCATTCTAGACATTTGTGTCACAGTTTTTCGTATCAATAACTCTGAAAGGCCCTCTAGAGCACCGATTAATACGGAAGGGCCAAAGACTTGGAACTTCACATCGGCAATGACTGCATCACTCTCATCGAGAAGTAGATAGAGCTGGATAAAATGCCCCTCTGAAAAAGAACCTTGAGCTCCTCTAATAAGCCGCATCCCCTTCCCTTCAGCTTCTTCTTGAGTAAAAAAACCTACATGACGAGGTTGCTCGATATGGCGCGCCAGTTTTTTGCTGTACCTAGCCCACGGAAAAGAGAGGATGAATTTGCGATGACTCATCTAAGCGCCCTCGATTGTTGACTGAGCTGATGAACGCATTTGATAATCACTGCGATGGCTCGATCGATTTCTTCTTCTGTCGTCTGGAAAGAGAGGCTAAAACTTAAGGCACATTGAGCACGAACGGAATCGATTTCGGAAGCCACCAAGAGATGGGAAAGGCGTTGGGCATGTCCCCCTCCTAAAGAGGCATATACCTGGTGGCGATGGAGTAAGAATAAAAGAGCATCGCTATGGATTTTAGAAAATGTGAGGACAGTGCAGTTAGGCAGTCTGCGCATTTTTTTGAATACCACCTCTGCCCCTGGACACCCTTGCAACACCCCTTTTTCTAACTTGTCACGAAGACGTGCAATCTCGAGTCCCATCAGCTCTGTCCTCTCCACTCCTGCTTCAAGAGCTTGAGCTAGCGCTACAAGCCCTCCCACACAAATTCCCGTCATAGAAGAGAGCGGAGGCGGGAGGGGAGTCTTTTCTTTCACAACAAGGGCCGCAGTTCCCTTTGGCGCATGCAAAATACTTCCATCAAAGGTGAGAAAATCGATGTCGAGATCTTTAAAGGAAAAGGGGAGCTTCCCAATGAGATAACTCGCATCGACATGCACATGAAGTCCTCTCTCTTTGCAAAGAGAAGAGAGCTCTTCTAGCGGTTGGATGACTCCCGTCAGCCCATTTGCTCCTGATAAAGAAAGGAGGGAAGAGCGAGGATTAATTGCCTCAGCTAAACGCGTTTTCGTTAACTGCCCCTGCGCATCGACTGGCAGAATGCGCCCATGAGATCCAAGTTCTTCTAGCCTTTTTATCGACATCAGAAGGGCCGCTTCCTCAGTATTTGTCGTGAGCACGGTATTTTTTCCAGAAGGGAGCATCTCTTCCAAATAGTAGGAAAAAAAGAGGTGCCCCATCGCCTCTGCATAGGAAGAGAAAAAATACACCCGGTCTGCAGAAGAAGCCCCCAAAGAACGGAGCAATCGCTCTACCCCCTCTTTCATTGGGACAAACAGCTCTTGCCCCTTCTGATGCAAAGAGGTCGTAGAGCCCCAGTACCTTCCAAAGAAGGGAAGCATCGCTTCAACCACTTCTGGAAGGGGACGCGTTGCGCTGTGATGGTCTAGGTACACTTCACTCATCTTTTTCCCACCCCTTTGTTGAGTATGTATAGAGGATCGGCTCCCCTGTAGGGATTTCCAGCTGCATCACAAGGTCCTCAGAAAGACCGTCTAAAACCATGCTGATAGCTCGAAGGGAATTGCCATGTGCAGAAATGAGCACATTTTTTCCTTGGCTCAAAAGGGGAACGATTTTCTCTTGAAAATAGGGGATGCTGCGAGCGGCTGTCATTTTCAAGCTCTCTCCCCCGGGTGGCGCTTGATCAAAACTACGCCGCCATTTATGAATTTGGTCTTTACCGAACTTCTCTATCGTTTCTTGTTTATTTAACCCTTGGAGCTCTCCGTACATCCTCTCGTTGAGCGCTTCTGAAGAATAGACGGGAATCGTCTGCTGCTTTATTTCTTTGCTACAGAGCTCAAACCACCCCTGCTCTTCATGGACAAAGCGTGGAATTTTTCCACTCCCATGGGACATCATGGCAAGAGCCACCGTCTCTTGAGCACGGATGAGCTTGGAGGTGAAAATCACATCGATGGGGATCGATGCAAGGGCTTTTCCTGCAGCAATTGACTCTTCTACTCCCTTTATACTTAAAGGGACATCGACCCACCCTGTGAACAGGTTCTGGCGGTTCCATTCCGATTGGCCGTGTCTGAGTAAAATAAGTTTTGCCATATAGCCCCTCTAGAGGTTAGTGAGTTTACACGGAATGGGAAAATAACAGAATCCAATAAAAAATGTGACATCAAATCCTTTGCCGGATAACCCCCCTTCCTTTATACTTTCGCATCTATGGAACAGAAAAAAAGATTAAGTAAAGCCCTCGCTGCTGCCGGCATCGCCTCTAGAAGAGCTGCTGAAGAAATTATCTTTGCCGGAAGGGTCAAAGTCAACGGTTCTGTCATCAAAATTCCCCAAACGCTTGTCGACTGGGATAACGACACGATTTTGGTCGATGAGGCCCCCATTAAAGGGGAAGAGCGCAAAGTCTATTTCATTCTAAATAAACCCCATGGCTACATCTGCTCCAATACGCGCCTGGGAACAAAAAAATTAGTTGTAGACCTGTTCTCCTCCCTAAATTTACGCCTCTTTACCATCGGCAGGCTAGACAGAGATACTACGGGATTGCTTCTTGTGACAAATGATGGATTTTTCGCCAATAAAGTAATCCACCCTTCTTCCAACATTTCCAAAGAATACCTTGTCAAGACCTCCCAAGAAGTAACAGATGTCCATCTTAAAGAAATTTCTAAGGGGACCTTCATCGAAAATAGCTGGGTAAAACCAGTCCGAGTCGAAAAGGTTAGAAAAGGCACCCTCAAGGTCGTCGTCAAAGAAGGCAAGAAAAGAGAGGTACGTCTTCTCGTACAAAACGCAGGACTCGACATCTTGGAACTTTCTCGCATTCGCATCGGGGGTTTACGACTAGGGCCTCTTCCCGAAGGGACCTTCCGCGAGCTCACCGAAAGCGAAAAGCAAGAAATTTTTTCAAAGAAGTCTTGCAAATAGCTACATTTTCGATTTAAATTGACGCGTCCAGTCCAGGGGGTCTTTTGCAACAAACTTCTCTAGAAGAGCATCTAAAGTCGTTTTTCGGATACAACGAATTCCGCGGCTGCCAGAGGGAGATTGTCTCTGCTGTTTTAGAGAAAAAGGATCTACTCGCGCTTCTTCCTACGGGAGCGGGAAAGTCGATTTGTTATCAGCTTCCCGCTCTTTTGTTGCCTGGCATCGCCGTTGTGATCTCTCCCTTAATTTCCCTGATGCAAGACCAGGTCGTTAGCCTTTATAAGAGCGGGATCCCCGCCGTTTTTCTCAATAGCAGCTTAGAGTATGAAGAGATTCAAGGAGTGATGCGAGATCTTAAGAATTATAAATTGCTCTATGTGGCGCCAGAGAGGCTCTCTGATGAGTCTCTTCTTGCAGCCCTCAAAGCAGTGGGGGTGTCTTTGTTCGCCATCGATGAGGCGCATTGCATCTCCCAATGGGGTCACTCGTTTCGTCCTGAATACAGGCAGCTCTCAGTTCTAAAAGAGAAATTTCCCTCTAGTCCTATTGTTGCCTTGACTGCCACTGCCACTCGAGATGTAGAGCGAGATATCATCGCCCAGTTGTCCATGAAAACACCCCACGTGGTGAAGGGGAGCCTCGATCGCCCCAATCTCACCTTGCATATCCATCCTAGATCAGATCCCTTAGAACAGGTGAGGGCCTTTTTAAATAAACACTCTCAAGAGTCGGGAATCCTCTATGCCTCTACAAGAAAAGGGGTCGAGGAGTATTTCTCCCTCCTTCAAAAAGAGGGGTTTAAAGTCGGCAAATACCATGCAGGAATGTCCGATCTAGACAGGGGAAGGTTTCAACACGACTTTCTGCATGGAGAAGTGCTCATTATGGTTGCAACGATCGCTTTTGGGATGGGGATCCATAAGCCAGACATCCGTTTTATCATCCATATAGATATGCCAAAATCCATTGAGCAGTACTACCAAGAGGTAGGAAGAGCGGGGCGCGATGGGCTTCCTTCTGAATGTTTGATGCTCTATTCGACGCGCGAGATGGCACTATATAATGTGTTTGCCGATAAAATCCCGGAAGAAGATTTGCGCCGTGTCACAAAAGAAAAAACAAAAAAGATGTTCTCCTTATGCAACTCTTCTGCCTGTCGAAGACAAAGTCTTCTTCGCTATTTTGGAGAAACCCATCCGGGCCACTGCTCTAGTTGCGACAACTGCTTAAGTGATGCAAACCAAGTGGATGAAACCCTCGTTGCTAAAAAAATCCTCTCCTGCGTCTACCGCCTAGAAAATAGATTTGGGATCAAATATGTTGTAGAGGTGTTGCGCGGCTCTAAAGTGAAACAAATTTTTGATAACGGACACGATCGAGTGTCGACCTACGGGTTGATGAAGGAATATTCTGAAGAGGAGTTGCGCTATTACATCGGAGCCCTGCTTACACAGGGTTTTTTAGAAAAAACAGAAGGGGACTACCCCATTTTACGCTG
Source organism: Chlamydiota bacterium (assembly GCA_023269365.1). Taxonomy (GTDB): domain Bacteria; phylum Chlamydiota; class Chlamydiia; order Chlamydiales; family Rhabdochlamydiaceae; genus CAJCIW01. The sequence goes on from JAHFTN010000024.1 coordinate 4,945, forward strand.
GACCCCTACATCCCCCCAACTGATCAATGGCAAAACTCTTTTCTTACTCAAAAAACAAAAGCGCACCGTGACCCAGAAAGAAAAAAAGTTCGATCTTCAATACGACCAAGAATTATTTACAAGTCTCTCCCTCTTAAGGCGCAAACTAGCAGAAGAGGCAAAAGTCCCCGCCTTTGTCATCTTCGGAGATCGCTCTCTCATGGAGATGGCCACCCACCTCCCCTCCTCAGAAGAAGCGATGCTCTCTATCAACGGCTGCGGCCCCATCAAGTGGGCAAAATATGGGCGGCAGTTCCTCGATATCATACTTAAATTTAAGAGCTTGCACCCATGAATACACACGGCTATTTTTGATCTGTGTCGAGAACTTCAATTAATAGAAGAAAAATGCTATGTAGAAATTCGAGAATTTCTATCCCATAGTTTCAGGGGCAGAAACCCTACTATCCGAACATTAACTAAACTTGTTCATGCCTGTGTCTAAATTCCCTCTCTAATAAAAACCCTTTGCGAAAAGCGTGCATACCCTATAGAATTGGGGTTGTTAAATTATTCTTTGGTTCTATGCTCAATATAGCGCGTCTCTTTGGAAAGTCCCCTTTTGCCCCTCTGCAGAGCCATATGAAAAAGGTGGGGCTCTGCATGGACAGGCTCTCTGACATGTTCAATGCCTGGCCCAAAATGGATATGGAAAAACTTGAAAAACTCTCTAATGACCTCTCCCGCATAGAGCATGAAGCGGACATCTCTAAAAATGACATTCGCAACCACCTGCCCAAGAGCCTCTTTCTGCCCATTGATAGGGGACATTTCCTCGAGATCCTCTCTGTACAAGATAGCATTGCAGATAAAGCAGAAGATGTGGGGATCCTCCTCGCCCTGCGCCCTTTGGAGAGCTTTCATCATTTTCATGCAGACCTGATCGCCTTTTTTAAAAAAAATGAGCGGGTCTTTCTCGATGCGAAATACATCATTGCAGAAATTGATGAGCTTCTAGAATCTTCTTTTGGGGGGATTGAAGCTGAAAAAGTCAAAACGATGGTAGAACAGACGGCTCATAAAGAGTCTGAAACGAAACAGATGCAGACGCAGCTGATGAAACGGCTATTTAGCGAGGGAAGTACACTTGACACAGCGACTTTCCATCTGTGGATGTGTTTGATCAATGAGATAGGCGCCATTTCCCATCTCTCAGAACGCTTAGCTAATCGAATTCGGATGGTTTTGGAGCTTAAATAATAACACCTTATGCCCATTGACACGTTCTTACAGGTTTTGGTTCTTGTCGTCGGCTTCTACATGGCGTGGAACATCGGGGCTAACGATGTCTCTAATGCGATGGGAACTTCTGTCGGTTCTGGGGCTCTCACTCTGAAGAAAGCGGTTTTAGTTGCTGCTGTCCTTGAATTTAGTGGCGCATTCTTTATGGGGGCTAACGTCTCAGAGACAGTGCAGAGGGGGCTGATCGATACCCACCTCTTTGTAGCAGAGCCTCTCATCTTGGTGTTGGGGATGTGTGCGGCTTTATTGGGGACGAGCCTGTGGTTACAGATTGCCTCCTACTTCGGCTGGCCCGTCTCTACTACGCACGCGATTGTAGGAGCTGTTTTAGGTTTTGGAGGGGTCATTGGCGGTGTCGATGCGATCCAGTGGAAAGAGACAGGCTCCATTGCCCTTAGCTGGATCACATCTCCCCTCATCTCTGCTGTTATCTCGTATGTGATTTTCTCTATCTTGCAAAAAAATATTCTCTACGCGATGAATCCCATCGAAGCTGCAAAAAAATTCATTCCCCTGCTCGCTTTTATCGCTTTAGGGACCTTTACTGTTAGCCTTATCTTCAATGGCCTAGACAACTTGGATATTCATCTCTCTTTTTTAGAGGCTCTGCTCATTGCTGTAGGTATAGGAGTTCTCGCATATGGAGTCTTTTACTTTTTCATGCGTAAAGTATCCTCTCCTTCTATGGTCTTGGGACGTACTCCCTCTCGTCACCTACCGCAAACCGTAGTTAGTTTGGAAAAAGCCCTAAAGCACTTGCGACGTGTGCATGTAGCTTCTTTTGATACTGTCCATGACAAGGTCGGCTCGCTGCTTCAAGATGTGCGCTCTTTGTCAGAAGAGCTGCGTCAAGAGACGAGCTTCATCGACCGCACCTCCGACTACCATACCGTAGAAAAGATGTTTGTCTACTTACAAATTTTAAGCGCTTGCTTTGTCGCTTTTGCACACGGCGCTAATGATGTTGCTAATGCCATTGGTCCTGTGGCCTCTGTGCTGGATGTCATAAAGCATGGGGTAATTACTCATGCAGCTACTATCCCTTCTTGGTTGCTTGCATTTGGAGGGTTGGGGATCGTTGTGGGGCTTGCGACCTGGGGATGGCGCGTCATTGAGACGATTGGAAAAAAAATTACAGAGCTCACTCCTACTCGCGGCTTTTGTGCTGAATTTGGGGCTGCCATCACCATCCTTATCGCCTCTAAATTGGGGATCCCCGTGTCCACGACCCATTGCCTCGTGGGTGCTGTCTTAGGCGTCGGCTTTGCTCGCGGACTAAAAGCTCTAAACTTAGGGATTTTGCGCGAAATCATTCTCTCATGGATCATCACCATCCCAGCAAGTGCTCTTATGAGTATCTTGCTTTTTTACCTTCTCAAGGCCTTATTCATTTGAATCGAAGAGGCGTGGGTAAAAAGGTGGGCGATGGCTTGTATCCACTCTTTCCTTAAATTTAGAGCAGGACAGCGCACTGCCTCTAGCCCCTGCGCTCGAATGGCGGTCACATAAGTATACTCTATTTCGTAGAGCGTTTCGACATGATCTGAAGAGAAACTTAACGGGATGATCACCACGCGTCTGCGCCCTTGGGCATAACTCTTAATCTGCTGAGACACAACCGAAGTGTAGGGAAGGATCCAAGGCTGTTTGCCAAACTGCGATTGATAACTCAGCAGAGATACCGCCTGAGGAAATTGCTCCTTCATTAAAGAAAAGGAGAGCTCACACTCCTGCTGATAAGGGTCTCCCGTGTCGACGAACTGCTGCGGCAGCCCATGCGCTGAAAATAATAAACACACCTCAGCTTCTGCCCATCCCTGTTTTTCTAAACACTCCCTGAGAGTAGAACACATTGAGGCGATGTACAAAGGATCTGAAGGGTAGGATTTCACGCACTGCATTTTAGAAAAAATCTCTTTAGGAAGATATTTAGAAAGCCATAGAGCAATGCTTCCTGTCGTCGCATAACTGAATTGGGGAAATAGAGGAAATACACGAATTGTTTTTACTTCTGAAAGTCCTTTTATCTGCTCTATAAATGCCCCATGCGTCTGAGGTAGATATCTGTGGAATGTCATCACCTCAGAACCAAGGAGGTCTCCTACCTGGAGCGCTATTTCTTGCGTGTCATCAAAAATAGGCGACTTGCCTCCAATTAACAGATAATCTTTGACAACCTGAACTGCGCGTTTTTTAGCGATGCGCGTGAATAAAAAGCTGTGGGCCCATGCGGGAAGCGATGAGCGGATCACCTCTTTGTCAGTAAGAAGAGCAATGAGAAACTCTTCCACCTCATCACAGTTTCTCGGTCCTCCAAAGTTGACTAAAAGGTAATGGATCTTGCACATTTTAGCTACCGTTGTTGAGGGTATCCTGAATTTCTCTGTACTGGACAATTTTTTCCTAGAAGACAAAAGCAGAAGAGAAATAACAAGATATTAGGATGGACAGGATAAAAAGCAAAAAAATAAATTCCCCCATCCTGTCCATCCTAATATCTTGTTATTTCTCTTTTCGATTTTTTTAGGCGAGAAGTTTTGTCCAGTACAGAGAAATTCAGGATACCCTCTTTAAATGAAATAAGGTATCATCTCGACTTGGCGGATATCTTGTACAAGGCCTCTATGAAATCGATATTTATACTTATTTTATGTACTCTTTTTAGCTGTAGTAGCCATTCTAGTAAAGGGTGTAAAGTAGGGATCGATCCCTCATGGGCTCCTTTGCAGCTCCCCGATCGGCAAGAGAGCATCACCGCTTTTTCTACAGAACTCTTGACAGAGATTGGGCAGTTGGAAAAGATCCCCTTTGTTCGAGTGACGGTGAATTGGGACGCGCTACTACAAGGGCTCAAAGAGCAAGAGTATGAAGCGATTCTCTCCTCAATGCCCCCCTATCTTTTTAACCAGAAGCTCTTTGATTTTTCTGAAATTTACTTAAGCTTAGGACCCGTTCTTGTCGTTTCCACCTCTTCTTCCATCGACTCGATCGACCATCTGCAAGGAAAAGAGATCGCCGTTATCACAGGCTCTTCCAACGACCTTCTCTTGCAAAAAACCCCCGGCGTCTTGATCCGCTACTCCCCATCCAATGCCCTTGCACTCAACGACATTATCAGCGGCACAGTAGAGGGCGCCCTTATCGACGTACTTACAGCAACTGCTTATTGTAACGACCTATATCAAGGCAAACTTAAAATCGTCTCTCCTCCCCTTACCGATGAGGGGTTGCGGTTTATCACCTTATATGGAAAAGCAGATGATCTCGTCAAAAAATTCAACACAGGCCTAGACAAACTAAAGAAAGACGGCACCTATAACAATCTCCTCACCAAGTGGGGGATATTATAAGATGCGGCACTTGTCGTGTTCGCTGTATTCAGCTCTGACTCGTTCCAATTCCTCTGCATCGCAGGGACAGGGCTGTAAATCCCAAACTAATTTAGCATAGTTATGGATCGATTCATCTGAAGAGAACTGCCCCATCGAGGCGATGTTGTGGATGCAGTGTTCTGCCCAGCGCCGCGGCTCAAGAAAAAGGGCTTCTACCTTTTGTTGAATCTGATAATAACTCCTCAGGTCATTGAGGACAAAATAGCGATCAGGTTGATTCCCATTGGAAGAATCAAGCATGAGGTGATACAAGTTGCTTAGCACTTCATGTTCCGTATCGGACCTGGCAAAAGTGCGGTTGCGCAAAGTCTCAAGTGCGGCATGAATAGCCGTGTCATGCATATAAAGATCCCAAGGGTTATAAGCGGAAGAAGCTTGTAATTGTGCATTTTCCGCAGCATTTTTTCCGAAGGTAAAGGGCCACCAGGCATCTGTGACAGCTTGATGCATCTCAATTGTCGCCCCATCTTCTGTGCAGATTGTAAGAGCTCCATTCATCGCTAACTTCATATTGCCCGTGCCGGATGCTTCCATCCCAGCTGTTGAAATCTGTTCTGAAAGGTCCGCTGCTGGAATGATCAGTTCCGCTTTAGAAACGTTGTAATTTTCAATAAAAACCACATGAAGTTTTTCTTTGACTTGCGGATCTTCATTAATCGTTCTAGCCACAGCGGAGATGAGCTGAATTAAGTTTTTAGCAACGGCATATCCGGGAGCTGCTTTCCCTGCAAAGATAATGAAGCGCTTTACTTTGCGCGCATCTGGATTTGCCTTCAGCTCCTGGTAGAGCATAATGGCATGCAATACATTCATGAGCTGACGTTTATATTCATGAAAGCGTTTGATTTGCACATCGAATAGCGCGCTCTCATCTAGGCTCGTATAGTGGCCAATGATTTCCCCTTTAGCATCGCGCAAAGGGTTATTTTTTTTGATGTGCAAGATGAGCTGACGTTTATTTTCTTTCTTGATCTCCAAAAGCTGGATCTGGCTTTTTTCCTCTTCAGCAAAGGCCGCTAACTTGGCAATCTCTCTAAAATCGGCAATCCAGTGTCGACCGATCCTCTCAGAGATAAAATGGGCTAAGTGGGGATTGCAGTGCAACAGCCACCGCCTTTGCGTCACTCCATTAGTCACGTTGATAAATTTTTCCGGAGCCATCTCATAAAAATCTTTAAACACAGTATGTTTTAAGATCTCCGTATGTAGAGCTGCTACCCCATTGACCCGATGGGAGCCAAAAATCGCGAGGTTGGCCATGTGAACTTGTCCATCTTGCAACACCGACATCCTGCGCACTTTCTCCTCATCATTCGGAAATTTTCTGCGCACAGCGTTACAACACTCTAAATTCAGTCGCTCGATGACATGGTATTGCCTTGGAAGTAGCAGATGCATCCGATTTTGATTCCACTCCTCGAGTGATTCACGCAACACCGTGTGATTTGTAAAGTTACAACACGTCTTGACTACTTCCCATGCCTCTTCCCATCCGAAGTTATGCTCTCTAATGAGTAACCTCTGCAATTCTGCAATGGCAAGAGCGGGATGGGTATCGTTGATATGAATTCGTGTCTTGTCGGCAAATTCTTTAAAATCTCCGTAGACATGTAAATGATGTCGAATCAAGTCCTGTAGTGAGGCGGAGACGAGCAAAAATTCTTGCTTCAAGCGGACCCGTTTACCCGTTTCGTTATTATCGTTGGGATAGAGCACGTCTGTAAGGGAGGTGTTCTCTGCTGCTTGGTCTAAAAACCCTGCGTTATAGCGCTGTAATAGAAAATTGCGCGGAGATTCCTTTGTTGTCCATAGACGCAACGAGTTGACATTAAAACAGCCATTTTCCTTATACCCAATGATGGGAATATCATAAGCTAGCGCCCTGACCTCATCGTAATCGACAATATCTAATACCTCTTCTCCCTTTGTATTGTGCAAAGGCACAGCTGTCCCTGCATAATACACAGAGGTCGCATGGGTATCTCGGCGGTATTCCCAAGGGTTTTCGTGAAGTAACCAGTTCTCTGGCCGCTCTACTTGTGCTCCGTCCCAGATCTCTTGATCAAAAATCCCATACTGAAATCGCAATCCATAAGCGATAGAGGGGTAGAATTGTGTCGCAAGAGAATCAATCAGGCAAGCTGCTAACCTTCCCAATCCCCCATTTCCGAGGCCCGGATCTGTTTCAAACTGAAGCTCCACTTCGAAGTTGCGATTCATGATTTTCATGACATGACGCACAAGGTCTGTGGCATGAATATTTGTGATATTATTGCCCAAAAAACGCCCCGGCATATATTCCATGCATAGGTAGTAGAGCATTCTCGCTCTCTTTTTTTTGTATGTATGGGTCGACGCCGTCCAGGCGATCATGATCTCTTCTCGCAAGGTGAGTGCAAAGGCGCGATAGAATTCCTCTGATGTCGCCTCGTCTAGCGTCACCCCCATCGTCGTGATCAAGTAATGCTTAATCTTGCTCGACAAACTGAGCGCTTGGGTTTCTAGCTTTAGATTCACACAATCCCTTTCTTGCTTTCTTATTGTGTTTATGGGATTAAAGTATTTATTTCCATTAAATAGAAAACCTCTCCTCTATGGATACATTTGATCTCATCGTCATCGGCACTGGCCCCGCAGGGGAAAAAGCCGCTGTGAAAGCCGCCTACTTTGGCTATAAGGTTGCCATTGTAGAAAAAGAATCTGTATACGGAGGGGCAGAAGTAGTCACAGGGACGCTCCCTTCCAAGACGCTAAAAGAAACAGCCCTTTTCCTCTCTGGCAAACTAGAACAAGGGCTGTACGGTGTGGAACGGGGGCTGGAACATGAAGCCTCTTTGGAAGATTTCATGTACCGCAAAAATTTCATCACGACTTCTGCAGCAGAAACCATCCGAGAGAATCTCTTGCGCCATAAAGTCACTCTTTTCCAGGGGGCGGCTAGTTTCATAGATCCCCACACCATCCAGGTGTCTTCTCCTGAGGACACAACAACGATCCAGGGCAAATACATCCTCATCGCAACGGGCTCCTATCCCCACCATCCTAGCTCTATCCCTTTCGACGGCCAAAGGATCCACGACTCTGATACCATCTTGGAACTCAAGCGCTTTCCCTCGTCGCTTTGTATTGTGGGCGCCGGCGTCATCGGCTGCGAGTATGCCACCATCTTTGCTACCATGGGAACAAAAGTGTATCTTGTGAATGACAAAGAGCACATCTTGCCCTTTGTCGACCATGAGATAACAAGAGAACTTGTAGTGCAGATGCAGTCTGCTAATATTGAAATTCTTTTTAACCAATCGATCCAGAAGGTAACTCCCGCAGTCTCTGATCAAACTTTTATCGCAGTGATCCTGAATAGTGGGCAGCTTCTCGAGGTCGATATGTTCTTATTTGCAGCAGGAAGAAGTGGCAATGTGAAACAATTAAATTGTGAAAAAATTGGGTTAAAGATGGGAAAGCGAGAACAGCTCCTCGTCGATGCCCAATACCGCACCAATATTCCGCATATCTTTGCTGTGGGGGATGTGATCGGTTTCCCAGCCCTTGCGAGCACCAGCATGGATCAGGGGCGCGTGGCCGTTGCACATATCTTCCAAACACAAGATCTTCAGCATCTCCCCACCCATTTCCCTTACGGGATCTACACAATCCCCGAAGTCTCTATGGTGGGGATCACAGAAGAAGAAGCATTACAGAAAAACATCGCTTTTTGTGTAGGAAGGGCTCGCTACCAGGAGATGCCGCGAGGCAAGATTCTCGGTGCCAAGGCGGGCTTTTTAAAATTGATTGTTTCGAAAGAAAACCTACAGGTCTTAGGAGTTCATGTGATCGGCCATATTGCTACAGAGCTGATCCATTATGGGGTTCTGCTCGTAGAGGAGAAGAAAACCCTCTACGACATCATAGGCCAAGTTTTTAACTTCCCCACGCTCCACGAGCTCTACAAGTACGCCAGCTACGATGGTCTTAGCAACCATACCGGTCACAAGATCAAGCCTTAAGACTCTAAGAAACTCATTTCAAATAAGTTGTGAGTCTCTATAGGATTTTAGTCGCAACTAAAATAGTATAGGAGTTCGAAAAGTTAAATCATGTAGGACTTATTTGAATCACAAAAATACCCTCATTAAACGGCTAGTTTCCTCTCTAAAACCCTCTAAGCCCAATTTAAACCAAGACAAGAGGTTTTTGGTTCTCTCGACAACGGGACTAGGAGACACCCTTTGGGCAACTCCCGCCATTCGCGCTTTAAGAGAGTGTTTTCCTTCTTGTTATTTGGGGGTTATGACAAGCCCCACTGGGCAGGGAGTGCTTAAAAACAACCGGCACATCGATGAATTTTTTACGGTGAAAGACCCGGTATTAACTCGATTGGCTCCCCTCTATTTTAGACTCAAGGCCAAAAAGATCACCCACGTTTTCTCCTTCCACACCTCGCAAAGGGCAATTCTCCCTTTGGCTGCTGTCATTGGCGCACAGGAGGTGATTGGGTCGTATGGGATTAACAAAGGACTGGATTGTTTGCTGACGCAAGCACTCGATAATCTGGGGATGCATGAGATCCAGCGTCGATTGCATATTGTAGCCCAGGTAGGGGCCCATACTCTAGATCCTGCGATGGAGGTGTTTGTAAGCCCTGAAGATGAGAAGCTAGCGGAGCTAGCGCTCGATAGGCTTTCTGTTCCTTCTTACCTGCCCCTAATTGGGTTGCATCCCGGCTCCAAAGACGTTTTCAAGCGTTGGCCTATAACCCACTTTATTAACCTTGGAAATCGACTCGTGCAGGAGGTGGGCTGCCAGATCTTAGTTACGGGCAACGCGCAAGAGAAAGAAAGCGCAGAATACATCGCCTCTCACATCCCCTCTGCTGTGGCTATCACAGACCTTCCCGTGCTAGCCCTTGCCGCTTTTTTTAAGAAATTGCGCCTTCTTATTACCAATGATACTGGCCCTATGCATTTGGGCTTT
>JAHFTN010000025.1:0-8227 GCA_023269365.1 Chlamydiota bacterium
ACGGTCGAACTGGAAGATTATTTAAAACAGGAAGGGGTTAAAAACCCCTCCCTGTTTTAAATAACTCCCCCGAGAACAAATATACGTCGGCCTTCAGGCCGAAAATGTACAAAGTCGAGTATACAGAGAGATGCTCCTTGCTCTTTTAACGCATCTTCTTTTTTCTTTTTGAAAAACTAGAATTTCTTTTAAGCATCTTTTGTAAAGGTGAGTGACATCATGGATGAGCAGAAACAAATCGATTGTGCATTGGAGCAAAACAAAAATCTTAATGAGCAAGAAGTTGTTCTCTGCAGAGAAGAAGATGTAAAGGAAATTGTTGCAGAGAAGAAAAAGAAAGCCTCGTTGATGGAGAATTTTTTAGCAGAGATCGAAAAGGAAGAGTCTTTTGAGAAAAAGGTGCGCTGTGGCTTGGAGTGTATGCGTCTTGCGCTCTCTGGCCTCGAGGGGGTTCCTCATTTTAAAGATTTTTGGGAGATGCGACGTATATGCATTACTTTCTTTAAGGAGAACCTTGCTCCTAAGGTGCGCTCTCAACTATGGAATGCTTACGTAGAGCTTTCTTTAGAATCCAAACGCCTCAAAGAGATTTTAGACGAGAAGTCTGCCTTTGCAGCAGAACAGATCGAACTCGCAATTCAAGGTCTAGAAAGAGATTTGGAAAATATAGCCCTATTCATCGATCAGCAGAAAGGAGAAGTGTCATTTGAGGAAAGTTTTGTCATGAAGGACAAGAATGCGATCTATGGGGAAGCGCAAAAAAATGTGACGTTTTTAAGTACACTCGCTTCCCGTATTAATGCCCTTCGTAAAGAAGTTGTCAAAACAGAGATGCGGATCCGCTTTAAAAACAAGTTTCTCTCGCGTCTCGGCGTGTGTGGAGATCGGGTGTTTCCTTTGCGCAAAGAGTGGATTAGTAAGATCTCTACCCTGTTTTCAGAAGATGTGGAGCGGTTCGTTTCTACTCACTTTCAGACAGGAGAATTTGAGACACTTCCTTTGCATACTTTGAGAGAAGAGGTGAAGCTGTTGCAAGGAGTTTCTAAGGAGCTGACGCTGAATACTCCTGTTTTTACAGAAACACGACTTAAATTAAGTGCTTGCTGGGATCAGCTGAAAGTCAAAGAGAAAGATCTTAAAAAAGAAACGGCGCAAAAGAGGCAGCTGTTTAAGCAGAATTTTGATCTTGTCAAAGAGAAGATCGCCCCCTTTGCACAAGAGTGTGAAACGGCATTAACAAATGAAGAGTGTCAAGCGAAAGCCACAGAGCTTCTTCATTTCATGAGGACGCTCGAGCTTGGTAAAGAGGAAATCATCGCTCTTAAAGAAGAAATTTTCAAGGCGAGAAGGATCCCTTTAAATCGGGAAAAATATGCAGAAGAAGAGCGGCAAAAGCAAAACCTAGAGAGGGAGCTATTGAAAAAAGAGGAGATTTTGTCTTGCAAGCAAGCGCTGCAAGAGCTTCTCAATCCCTCTCTAGAGATAGATTTAAATGTTTTAAACGAAAAAAAAGAGGCGCTGCAGAAGCGTTTTGAAGAACTGTCTCTTGCAAAAGCAGAGCGGCAAGTGGTAGATCGTCAATTCAAACAACTTAAAGATCTCCTTCACGAAAAAAAGACAAAAGCGCTTCTCATGCTGTCTGATGAGAATTTAAAGGCGGTCTTTGAGTTAAGAGTCGTATTAGAAGAGAGGAAGGCGCGTCGTCAAGAGATCAAAAATCAACTAGAGAGCTATCGTAAACTCCTCGGAGGCTCGAGCCTTGATTTTGAAAAGGCGATCTCGTATAGAGAGATCATCGAAGCAGAAAAGGCCTCTTTAGGGAAGATGCAAGCTTCCATTCAAGAAATTGAAGAGAGAATAGAAGAGATTGAAGGTTAACAAGACACGCAGGTTATCTGTTTTTGATTTGGACAAGACAATTGTGTCAAATAATTGCAGTTTCGCCTTTTATAAACACCTCATTTCTAAAAAGGTGTTATCCCGTTTTTCCCTTTTTCATGCCCTTTTGTACTATCTCTGTCACACCGTATTTGGGATGGGATTGGAAACTTTGCACTCTCGTATTTTTGCTTTATTACGTGGCTTCTCTTTAGAGGAGCTAGAAACGCAAGCAGACCTCTTTTTAGAAGAATACTTAGAGGCACACCTCTACATTCCCGTGCTAGGGCAGTTAAAATTAGCACAACACCTAGGTGATTATACGCTGATTCTATCGAATTCGCCTAGCTTTTTGGTAAAAAAGATTGCACAAAAACTTGGAGTAGATGCATACAGGTCAACGGAGTACGCCGTTGACATCGAAGGGAAGCTGTGCCATATTGCATTTGTGATGCAAGGAGAGGATAAGGCTTCTATTGCAAGTGCAATAGCAAAGCAGCTAGGCATTTTTAAACAAGATATTACGGCTTATTCTGATAGCGTGCTTGATGCTCCTTTGTTGCTGTCCGCGGGAGTTGCCATCGCCGTCAATCCTGACCGTTTTTTGCGTCGCTTATCAAAACTGCACTGTTGGCCTGTTTTATGAAAAAGAGAAAGGTAGGCATTTTTGGCGGTAGTTTTGACCCGATCCACATAGGGCATTTAAATTTGGCGATCTCTTTGAAAGAAGCTTGTCATTTAGATGAAGTGATCTTTGTCCCTGCACAACTCTCTCCATTTAAAGAAAAAAATCCGCCAAAAGCGTCAGGAGCACACCGCTTAAAAATGGTTGAGCTCGCTCTTTCTTCCCTCCCCGGTTGTTCCGTAATCGATGAAGAATTGCAACGTCCCCCTCCTTCTTACACAATCGATACTGTGCGTAAATTAGCAGAAGACACTTCACGAGAGTTGCACCTCTTAATCCATGCATCATTAGTGGAGAGTTTTTTGTCTTGGAAAGAAGCAGAAGAGCTCATCCGCTTAGCACCCCCTTTCATTGGCAGCTCGAGTTTCAAAGCTATTGCATGGGGGAAAGTAATTCCTATCCCTTCTTTTGAGGTAAGCAGTACCCTCATCCGAAAGAGACTTGCAAAAAAACTCTACTGTGAACATCTCTTAACTCCCCTTGTTTTAAACTATATCCAAGAACACGAGCTTTACCATGGATGACCCTCTTCTAAGTGAAATTGCTCAAACGATTTTTAATAAAAAGGGATTTAACATTTTAGTCCTAGATATGCGTCCGATCTCTTCGCTTACAGACTATGTCATCATCGCAGAGGGCAATATCAATAAACATGTTCAAGCGATAGGGGAAGCTCTAATCGAGTTTATGAAAAAACGTGGGCAGCAGATCTCTTATGTAGAAGGGATGAGAGAGGGGGACTGGGTTGTGCTGGACTTTTCCGAGATCGTAGTGCACCTTTTTCAGCCTGGGTGGCGCGACCAGTATAACCTCGAAGCTCTCTGGAAAGACGCACAGATTGTCGATGTACGTATCGACACAGAAGCCGCGGCATCTATAAAGTAAATAATTTAATTCGCGCAACCTACTGCTTGCAAAATTAACCCAACTTCCATTATCATGGTCAAGCTTTTAATATATAGGTAGACGCATGAAAAAAAAACGGGTCGTCGTCACGGGGATGGGGCTTGTCTCTTGTTTCGGGACAAATGTGGAGCACTTTTATAACCAGCTTTTAGCGGGGAAAAGTGGGATTGTGCCTCTTCCCGAGGAGACATATAAAGATTTTCCTACGCGTTTTGCGGGATTGGTTGCCGACTTTGATGTAGGGCCTTATCTGGATAAAAAGCAGGCGCGTAGGGTCGATCCTTTTGTGCGCTACGCTGTAGTAGCGGGAAAAAAAGCATTAGAAAGTGGGAAACTCCCCTTAGACGGCTTAGATTGTTTGGATAAGACTCGCTGTGGGGTTCTCATCGGCTCGGGGATGGGAGGGATGGGTGTTTTCTATGAAGGAGTGGAGACGCTGCTTACGAAAGGATTCAAACGCTTAACTCCCTTTTTCGTTCCTTTTATCATTACAAACATAGGAGGCGCCATCTTAGCTATCGACATTGGCTTTATGGGACCTAACTATTCCATTTCGACGGCGTGTGCCACATCTAATTACTGTATCTATTCTGCGGCAGAACATATTTTGCGAGGGGATGCAGATCTCATGCTGTGTGGAGGCTCTGAGGCTCCCATCACCCCTATCGGGGTAGCTGGGTTTGTAGCTTGCAAGGCGCTCTCTGAGCGCAATGAAGCTCCACAAAAGGCCTCTCGCCCCTGGGACAAGCAGCGCGACGGGTTTGTTATGGGAGAAGGAGCAGGGGTTCTTCTTTTAGAGAGTTTAGAGCATGCTCTTGCGCGCGGCGCTCCCATCTTAGCAGAATACCTAGGGGGCTCTATCTCTTGTGACGCTTCCCACATGACAGATCCGAGAGAAGATGGGCTGGGAGTGAGCCTTTGTATCGAAAACGCCCTCAAGCAAGCAGGCATCGACAAAAAAAAGATCAATTACGTCAATGCGCATGCGACCTCGACTCTGGCGGGGGATTTGTGCGAAGTAAGAGCTTTGAAAAAAGTGTTTGGTTCCCATATAAAAGACATTAAGATGAACGGGACAAAGTCGATGACAGGACATTGCTTAGGGGCTGCCGGAGGAATTGAGGCGATTGCGACGATCAAAGCGATCGAAACGGGGATGTTGCATCCGACGATCAACCTCGACGATCCTGAAGAGGAAGTTGCGGGGATCGATCTCATTCGCAACGGGGCGAAGGCGCATAAGATCACAGCAGCTCTAAGTAATTCTTTTGGGTTTGGTGGGCACAACTCGACACTTATTTTTTCTCCTTACTCCTTAGAGTCTTCATGATTACAGTGCGTTCTTTCGGAATTATCCCTCTTAGAAAGCGGGAAGAAAAGTGGGAAGTATTACTCATCCTCCATCGCAAAGGCAACCATTGGGGTTTCCCCAAAGGAAGGGCCGATCCCGAAGAGGAGCCTCTCGCTTCAGCAACGCGTGAGCTCCAAGAGGAGGTGGGATTGCAAATTTCCAAACTTCTCTCCAAGACGCCTGTCGTAGAGGAGTATCAATTTCGGCATAAAAGGGATCGGATCTTGAAAGTTGTTCACTATTTCCCCGCCCTTGTAGAAGGGACACTGCAACTGCAAGAAGAAGAGATCCGCGAAGCAAAGTGGCTCTCTATTGAAGAGGCCCTCAAGCAGCTCTCGTTCAAAGAGGCGCGCCATCTCCTGCAAGAGTGCATAAAATTACTTTCTTAAACTGGATTTTAGCCATTGGAGGGCGGCAAATTCGCATCTAGAGCCCAGCTAAAGAGTCCTTGTCGCAACGCTACTGGTTTTTTTCGCGTTGGGAGGGGCTGCATTGGAAAATGCGGGGGGAGCGGATTTGGGGCGAGCTGAGAAGGATATACCCCTTTTGCTGATAAAACTCTTCACGCGCTTGACACTTTTTTTCAAAGCAGGAGCAACAGTAGAAGGACGAGAGGGAGGGAAGGCCCCTGTGTTAGAAACGCGTGGCATAAAGTTCTCCTTTTCCGTGAGTATAGGAATAAGGGAATTTAGGGAAAGATTTTTTTATTTTATGTTTGGCTGGTCGAGATTTTAATTTTCTCTTATCCTGTGTGAAATCTAATGGAGAGGGGAAATCATGCGCCTTTGCATCTTGTATCCGATCGTATGGTTTGTGCGATTGATTTTCTTTTTGCGCTATAGGATCGAAGTAACGGGTTTAAAAGACCTCTCTTCACAAAACGTCAAAAGGCGTCCTGGAGGGATTGTATTTCTTCCCAATCACCCCGCAGAAATCGATCCTGTGATCCTTGAGATGGTGCTTTTTAGCCGATTTAAAATTAGACCTCTTGTCATAGAACACTTTTATCGATTGAAGGGATTTCGTTTTTTTATGGATCTTGTGGGAGCTCTCCCTCTTCCCACGATGGATGAGAAGGCAAATAAGTGGCGTGGTAAAAGGGTAAAAAAACAGTTCGATCAGATGGTCTTGGCGCTCTCTCAAGGAGATAACTTCTTAGTCTACCCAGCAGGGAGACTTAAACACACGAGTAAAGAACTCATTGGAGGGGCCTCCTTAACCCACCAGTTGCTGCAGGCGTGTCCCACTGTCAATGTTGCTTTAGTGCGTACGACAGGACTTTGGGGAAGTCGGTTTTCTAGAGCCCTTACAGGAGAATCCCCCGATTTTAGACGGGTGTTTTGGGAAAGCGGGTGGCTACTTTTGAAGAATGGGATTTTCTTCGCTCCAAGAAGAAAGGTGAAGGTGGAGATAGAGCTTGCTTCCCAAGAATTTCCCTACCAGGGGACGCGCCTAGAAGTGAATAAATATTTAGAGGATTGGTATAACCGGGTTCCAGATCCTCTTGTGAGGGTTTCTTCTTGTTTTTGGAAAGAAGAGTTGCCTTCTCTTTCTGTCAAGGCGTCCACTGAGAAAATTAAAGACTCTTTCCCTATAGATCCTCGTATTTCTGAAGAAGTTCGAGTGTATCTTTCTAAACTCTCTTTGCGATCCAAGGAGGAGATCGAGCCGCAGATGCATCTGTCTCATGATTTGGGGTTAGATTCTTTGGATGTAGCTCAGGTGTTTGTATTTTTAGATGAGCATTATGGAATAATGCGTCTAGTTCCAGGAGCGTTGCACACTGTAGAAGATGTATTACAAGCGGCATCGGGACGCAAAAATCAGCAAGAGATCTTTTCTGAGGAGTCAGATTTTCATTCCTTTAAGTGGCCAAAAGAGAAGAGGAGATCTCCTGGCGTCGCTGAAGGGGTCACCGTACAAGAAGTATTTTTAAATAGTGTAAAGCGTCATGGTTCCAGCTTGGCTAGCATCGATGCTTTATCAGGACCGATCCGTTATGTCGACTTAAAGCTGCGCTCTTTGTTATTGTCCTTTTATTTTAGATCTCTTCCTGGAGAAAAGATCGGAATTATGCTCCCCTCTTCCTGTGCAGCATTCCTAACAACTCTTGGAGTGTTGCTAGCAAGAAAGGTTCCTGTGATGTTAAACTGGACTGTGGGCGCTAAAGCGCTCAATCACAGCTTAACACTCGCTGGCGTTGAGAGTGTAATCACTTCAATGCAGTTTCTAGATCGACTAGAAGCAGAAGATTTGGGCCTTGTCGAAGAAAAATTCCACTTCTTAGAAGAAATACGAGAGACGTTTTCAGTAAAAGATCAATGGAAAGCAGTGTGGCTGCGGTGTAAGAGAGTGCCAGCGCTTCTTAAGTATCTAAAACTAGATAGCATTTCCTCTTCAGATCTAGCGGTGTTGCTCTTTACAAGCGGGACGGAATCTTTGCCCAAAGCAGTTCCCCTGTCTCACGAGAACTTGCTAAGCAATCAGCGGGCGGCATTTCAAGCGGTGCCTTTCTCTAGGGAAGATCGGTTTTATAGCGTATTGCCCCCTTTTCACTCTTTTGGATTTTCTATGACGGGGCTCTATCCCTTGCTGACGGGGTTGCGCGTCTGTTATGCCCCTGATCCCACAGACGCCCAGGGGATGGCTCGAGATATTGGCAGGTGGAAGCCTACAGTATTTATCTGTGCTCCGAGTTTTATTAGATCTCTATTTCACGTGGAAAAAGAAGGGCAGTTAGCCTCTCTTAAGTGGATCGTTTCTGGAGCGGAAAAAACGCCGCAAGAGCTTTTTGATTATGTGGAGACACAGTTGCCGAAGGCGACTCTACTAGAGGGATACGGCGTAACGGAATGTAGCCCCGTTGTTACAATCGACCGGGTAGGGAAACCCCACCAGGGAGTAGGGATCCCTTTGCCTGGAGTTGAGCTCCTTGTGATTAGTATAGAGACTAGACAGCCAGTTCTAGTGGGGCAGGAGGGAGAGATCTGCATTGCAGGGCCCAACGTGTTTAAGGGCTATATAAATCAAGACAAAGACCCCTTCTTCACCTTAGAGGGAAAATGTTACTACTTGTCAGGAGATCTAGGGTTTCTGGATCAAGAGGGGTGTTTACACATTTCGGGGAGATTAAAGAGGTTTGTAAAAATTGGAGGGGAGATGATAGGCTTAAGCGGCTTGGAAGAGGAGCTCTCGCGCCTGGCTAAAGAAAAGAATTGGGTAACACAAGAGCGGCCGGGCCCTTACCTTGCGATGGGGGTGCGCTCTCAGGAAAGCGATAAGCCTCAGCTGGTGTTATTCACCACATTCCCTATTGCTAAAGAGGATGTCAATGCAGCGCTTAAGCAGAGTGGCTTTGGGCGAATTGTAAAAATTGCACGCATAAAAATGCTAGAAGAGATCCCCCT